>NZ_DFRG01000147.1:0-7026 GCF_002378135.1 Thioclava sp. UBA3469 | reverse complement strand
CACCCGGACTATTACCTCTACCGCGAGCAGGTTTTGAACTTCCTCGAAGAATATGAACAGGGCCACACGCCCAAGAAATCGGAGGCCGCGTGATGGACGCTGCAACTGCAACCGCAACCCCCGCACGCGCCTTCATCGGCGTCAGCGAAGTCTGGGTGCCCGAGGGCGACCGTCTGGTCCATGCCGCGGGCGATTACGGCGCGCACACGGCGTTCGAGGAAGCCTCGGTCCGCACCAGTTTCGCTCATGGCGAGGGCCTGCCGGGCAAAGCTTGGGCCGAAGGGCGCCCGGTCGTCCTGAAGGGCTTCGATGGCTCCTATTTCCAGCGCACCGAGGCCGCGAAAGAGGCGGGGCTGACCTCGGCGGTGGCGCTGCCGGTTTTCGATGGCGACACGCTCAAGGCCGTTCTGGTCGTGCTGTGTGGCGATGACGAAATGACCACCGGCGCGATCGAAGTCTGGGCCGAGCGCGACGGGCTTCTGATGCTCGACGATGGCTATTACGGCGCGGCCAAGCATTTCGAATGGGTTTCGAAGCACACGCATTTCCCGAAAGGTCAGGGCCTGCCCGGCGGTGTCTGGGCGTCGCAGACCCCGATGCTGATGCGCGATCTGGGGTCGGGCTATCGCTTCATCCGCTCGGAAAGCGCGGGCGCGGCCGGGCTGACCACGGGTCTCGGTCTGCCGATCCCGGTGCCGGGCGATCAGAACTATGTGGCAACGCTTTTGTCGGCCCGTGGCACACCGATCGCACGTCGTTTCGAGATCTGGGACGCCCGCGAGGCCCGCGTGGGGCGCGACGGTGGCGCGGTTCTGGTGGATGGCCTGTGCGAGCGCGAAGGCGCGCTTTGGAACGAGGACAACCCCAAGCGGGCGCAGGACTGGCAGGGCCCGATCGGCAAGGTGCTGGGCACAGGCCTGCCGCTGGTGATCGGTGGGGCGCAGATCGCGGCCGGCTACAGCTCGATGGTCGCGCTGCCGATCCATCGCGATGGCGAGATCGCGCATATCGTCGCCTGGTATCTTTGAGGAGTGACCGAGATGCAGAAACTGGTCGTTATCGGCGCAGGCATGGCCTCGGGGCGGATGCTCGAGCATCTGTTCGAAGCCGCGCCCGGCGCATGGGATGTCACCCTTTTCAACGCGGAGCCGCGGGGCAATTACAACCGCATCATGCTGAGCCCGGTGCTGTCGGGCGAGAAGAGCTATGCGGAAATCGTCACCCATGACGAGGCTTGGTATGACACCCATGGCGTGACCTGCCGCTTCGGCGAGAAGGTCGTGGGGATCGACCGCAACCGCAAGGTCGTCATCGGCGAGCAGGGTGAGGTCGCTTACGACAAGCTGGTCATCGCCACCGGCTCGAACCCGTTCATCATCCCGCTGCCGGGCCATGATCTGGACGGCGTGATCGCCTATCGTGATCTGGATGACACCAACCGGATGATCGAGGCGGCGCGCCCCGGCGCGCGCGCCGTGGTGATCGGCGGCGGTCTGTTGGGGCTCGAGGCCGCGGCGGGTCTGCGTCTGCGCGGCATGGACGTGACCGTGGTGCATATCATGGGCCACCTGATGGAGCGTCAGCTCGACGAGGCGGCGGGTTACCTCCTGCGCCGTGCGCTCACCGATCGCGGGATCGAAGTCTGCTGCTCGGCGAATTCCAAGGAGATTTTGGGTGAAGATGGCAAGCTGCGGGCGCTGAAGCTGGATGACGGCACCGAGCTGCCCTGCGACCTGCTGGTCATGGCCGTGGGCATCCGTCCCTCGGTCGCGCTGGCCAAGGAGGCAGGCCTCGAGACCGGGCGCGGCATTCAGGTCGACGCGCAGATGTTGACCTCCGACCCCGATATCCTGTCGCTTGGCGAATGCGTGGAGTTCGACGGGCAGATCTTCGGTCTTGTCGCGCCGCTCTACGATCAGGCGAAGGTCGCTGCGCAGACCCTGACCGGGGAGGCCAGCGAATACATCCCCCGCGAAGTTTCGACCAAGCTGAAAGTCACTGGGTGCGACCTGTTCTCGGCAGGCGATTTCGCCGAAGGGGAAGGCCGCGAAGACATCGTCTTCCGCGATCCCGCGCGCGGCGTCTACAAGCGCCTCGTGCTGGAGGGCGACCGCGTCATTGGCGCGGTGATGTATGGCGACGTGGCCGACGGCAACTGGTTCTACGGTCTGATCAAGGACGGCACCGACATCTCGGAGATGCGCGAGACGCTAATCTTCGGCCCGGCCTTCCAAGGGGGCGCCTCGGTGGACCCTATGGCGGCCGTTGCAGCCTTACCGGCTGACGCAGAGATCTGCGGCTGCAACGGCGTATGCAAGGGTCAGATAGTGGCCGCGATCGAGGCGGGCGCGACTTCGCTCGACGCGATCAAGGCCACCACCAAAGCCAGCGCGTCGTGCGGCACCTGTTCGGGTCTGGTGGAGCAGGTTCTGGCCGTGACCCTGGGCGATGATTTCGTCCTGCCCACCGCCAAGCCGATCTGCGCCTGCACCGATCACCCGCATGAGGATGTGCGCCGTCTAATCAAGGCGAAAGAGTTGAAATCGCAACCGGCGGTGATGCAGGAGCTGGGCTGGAAGACGCCCAATGGCTGCCATGTCTGCCGCCCGGCGCTGAACTACTACCTGCTGGCCGATTGGCCGCTGGAGTATCAAGACGACCCGCAAAGCCGCTTCGTGAACGAGCGCAACCACGCGAATATCCAGAAGGACGGCACCTATTCGGTGATGCCGCGCATGTGGGGCGGGATGACCACCCCGGAGGAACTTCTGGCGATTGCCGAAGCAGCGAAGAAATACGACGCGACGGTCAAGGTCACGGGCGGGCAGCGCATCGACTTGCTCGGCATCAAGAAAGAGGACCTGCCGCATATCTGGGCGGATCTGAACGCGGCCGGGATGGTCTCGGGGCATGCCTACACGAAGGGTCTGCGCACGGTGAAGACCTGCGTCGGCACAGATTGGTGTCGCTTTGGCACGCAGGATTCGACCGGGCTCGGGATCAAGCTGGAGAAGCGGCTCTGGGGCTCGTGGACGCCGCACAAGTTCAAGATGGCGGTGACGGGTTGCCCGCGCAATTGCGCCGAAGCTACCTGCAAGGATCTGGGCGTGGTCTGTGTGGACTCGGGCTTCGAGATCAGCGTCGGCGGCGCGGCCGGCATGGAGCTGAAAGAGACCGAGCCGCTGGCCAAGGTCGCGACCGAACAGGAGGTGATCGATATCTCGGTGGCTTTCCTGCAGCTCTATCGTGAGAGCGCGAATTACCTCGACCGGCCCTATAAATGGATCGCCAAGACCGGCGGGCTCGGCTGGATCATCGAACAGGTCGTGGACGATCTCGACAATCGCGCGGCGCTGATCGAGCGCTTCGATATCTCGCAAACCGTCTACCAGAAAGACCCCTGGGCCGAACGCGCGACCCCTCACTATGAGCGCGCCTGGAGCCCGCTCGCCGATTTCACGAAGGAGGCCGCGGAATGAGCTGGATCGATATCGGAGCCCTCGACGACATTCCGGTGCAGGGCGCGCGGGTCATCAAGACCAAAATGGGCTGCGTCGCGGTGTTCCGCACCTCCGATGATGCCGTCTTCGCCCTCTCGGATCGTTGTCCGCATAAGGGCGGGCCGCTCTCGGAGGGGATCGTGCATGGCCACAAGGTGACCTGCCCGCTGCACAACTGGGTGTTCAGCCTCGAGACGGGTGAAGCGCAGGGGGCCGACGAGGGGCAGGTGCCGACCTATGATCTGCGCGTCGAAGCGGGACGTTTGCTGATCGACGCAAGCAAGCTCGCCGCGCAAAGCGCCGCCTGAACCGGAGTGGAACGATGACCCGCGCTGCTCCGACAATTTGCACCACATGCCCCTATTGCGGCGTCGGCTGTGGCGTTCTGGCGACGCCCGACGGCGCGGGCGGGATGGAGATCCGGGGCGACAAGGCCCATCCCGCCAATGCGGGCAAGCTGTGCTCGAAAGGCTCGGCACTGGGGGAGACGGTCGATCTGGAGGGGCGCCTTCTGGCCCCGATCGTGAACGGACTGGAGACGGATTGGGACGCAACGCTCGATCTGGTGGCCGAGAAGTTCCGCGCGAGCATCGCCGAACACGGTCCCGATAGCGTGGCGTTCTACGTCTCGGGTCAGCTTCTGACCGAGGATTACTATGTCGCCAACAAGCTGATGAAGGGCTTCATCGGCTCGGGCAATATCGACACGAACTCGCGGCTGTGCATGGCCTCGTCGGTGGCGGGGCACAAGCGCGCCTTCGGCACCGATACCGTGCCCGGCCAATACGAGGATTTCGATCAGGCCGACGTCATCGTGCTCGTGGGTTCGAACCTCGCTTGGTGCCATCCGGTGCTTTTCCAGCGGATCGCGGCGGCGAAAAAAGCACGGCCCGAAATGCGCGTCGTGGTCGTCGATCCGCGCCGCACCGCGACCTGCGACATCGCCGATCTGCATCTGGCCGTGGCGCCGGGCGCGGATGCGGCGCTGTTCAACGCTCTGCTGGCCGAGATCGCGGCGCAGGGCGCAGTCGACCGCGCCTATGTCGCGGCCCATGTCAGCGGGTTTGAGGATGCGCTGGTGGCGGCGCAGGCTTCCGATCCGGCCGCGACAGGGCTCAGCGCCGCCGATCTGGCCGAGTTCACGCGGCTCTGGATCGGCTCCGAGCGCGTCGTCACGATCTATTCCCAGGGCGTGAACCAATCCAGCTCCGGCACCGACAAGGTCAACGCGATCATCAACTGCCACCTCGCCATGGGCCGCATCGGCAAGCCCGGCGCGGGGCCGTTCTCGGTCACGGGTCAGCCCAATGCGATGGGCGGGCGCGAGGTGGGCGGTCTGGCGAATATGCTTGCCTGTCACCTCGATATCGAAAACGCAGATCATCGCGACGCGGTGCAGGGCTTCTGGGCCAGCCCCACGATGGCGCCGGGTCCGGGGCTGAAAGCGGTCGACATGTTCCGCGCGGTGGAAGAGGGCCGTATCAAGGCGCTCTGGATCATCTGCACCAATCCCGCCGTCTCGATGCCCGAGGCCGACCGCGTGCGCGACGCCATCGCGGGCTGCGATTTCGTCGTGGTCTCGGATATCACCGCCGACACCGATACCGCGAAGCTGGCCGATGTGATCCTGCCCGCGACCGGCTGGGGTGAGAAGGACGGCACCGTCACCAATTCCGAGCGCTGCATCTCGCGTCAGCGTCCTGTGCTGCCCGCGCCGGGTCAGGCGCGCCACGATTGGAAGATCATCTGCGATATTGCTGCGAAAATGGGATGGGCAGAGGAGTTCGCCTATGACGGCCCGGCGGCGATCTTTCGCGAGTATGCGGCGCTGTCGGAGGTTGCGGGACGGCTGGGACGGGATTTCGACATCTCCGATTACAAGACGATCTCGGACGCCGAGTATGAGGCGCTCGCGCCATTCACATGGCCGCAAGGGCCTATGAAAAAAGGCGGCCGGTTCTTCGCCGATGGCGGGTTCTTCACGCCCGACCGCAAGGGCCGGATGCTGCCGATCACGCCGCGCGCGCCGAAAACCGCGCTGAGCCCGCAGACGCCTTTCCGTTTCAATACGGGCCGCGTGCGCGATCACTGGCACACGATGACGCGCACCGCGAAATCGCCGCGCCTGAGCCTGCACATGGCCGAGCCCTATCTGGAGATCCACCCTGCGGATGCGGCCCGGCTGGGGCTGCGCGCGGCGGGGTTGGCCGAAGTGAAAAATGCTCAGGGTCGCGCAGTTCTGCGCGTTCTGGAAAGCACCCGGATGCAACCCGGTTCGGTCTTCGCACCGATGCACTGGACGGGCGAGACCGCCTCCGATGGACGCGTCGATGCGCTGGTCGCCGCCCATGTCGATCCCGTCTCGGGCCAGCCCGAAAGCAAGGGTTGCGCGGTCCAGATCTCGCCTTATCAGGCTGCGTGGTTCGGCTTTGCGGCGAGCGTGCAGGACGTGACCCCGCGCACTGGGTACTGGGCGAAGGCGCGCAGCAAGAGCGGCTGGCGGATCGAGCTGGCCGGGCGCGAGGCACCTGCCGATTGGGAGGCGTTCGCGCGCGACCTCTTCGCTCTGCCCGACGCCGAGGCGGTCACGATGAGCGACGCGGGCCGGGGGCTCGCGCGGATCGCGCTGATGGTCGAGGGACGCGTCTCGGCGGTTCTTTTTGCGGCCCCCGAGCCGGTCGCGGTGTCGCGCGGCCATGTCGCGGCGCTGCTGGGCGAGACCGATCAGCCGAGCTTGCTGGCCGGGCGCGCCGGTGCCGATCAACCCGATCCGGGTGCGATCGTCTGCGCCTGTTTCGATGTCGGCGTGAACACGATCCTTGCCGCGATTGCCGATCAGGGGCTGGCCTCCGTCGAGGCGATTGGCGCGGCCCTGCAAGCGGGCACGAATTGTGGCTCCTGCCGACCGGAGCTCGCGGCGCTGCTGGCGAGCGCCCAACCCCGCGAGGCCGCCGAATGAGCCTCGCTCCCTACATTCACGCGATGGGCCGCGGTCCGGGGCGCGCGCGGTCGCTGACGCGCGACGAGGCCCGCGACGCGATGAGCCAGATCCTGCGCGGCGAGGCGGCCCCCGAAGCCGTCGGCGCACTTTTGATGCTGATGCGCTATCGCGGCGAGAGTGCCGCCGAGGTCGCCGGTTTCGCCGAAGCGCTCCGTGAGACCTTGCCGGATTGGACCGGTCCCGCGCCCGCGCTCGACTGGCCGAGCTATGCGGCGGGGCGTTCGCGGGGCTTGCCGTGGTTTCTGCTGTCCGCGCGGGTGGTCGCATTAGCGGGAGAACCGGTTCTGCTCCACGGCTGGAATTCGCATCAATCGCCCGTGGCTTCCGTCCGCGATGCGCTCGCAGACGCCGGGATCGCAGTGGCGCGGGACATGCAGGACGCCGCCGCGCTTCTGGCGCGCGACAGGATCGCCTATCTGCCGCTCGAGAATTTCGCGCCGCGCGCGCTCGATCTGCTGCGGCTGCGCGAGGTGCTGGGGCTGCGCTCGGCGGTCAATACCGTGCTGCGCGTGCTCAACCCGGGCG
>NZ_DFRG01000262.1:0-8370 GCF_002378135.1 Thioclava sp. UBA3469 | reverse complement strand
TTCGATCCCTACCGCCGGAGCCATCTTCCCCTCTAGGGTGTTGATTTAGCTACCAAAAGCCTTTCATGGCTTCGTAGGTGTGGCATACGGGTGTTCCATCACCCGAGTTTTGCGTGGGTCCGTCCGAAACAAGGGCGACGCAAGACCATGCACGGCCAACCTCATCTCTCCCGTCGCGGCACTGCCTATCAATGGCGCCGTCGAATCCGGGTGTTTTCCACAAAATTCGTTGACCTGAAGCTCTCCTTGGGGACGACGGATCGCCGTGTGGCGACTATCTTAGCACGCAAGATTAGTGCGGAGAGCGACACATTTATGGATGGCATCATCAGGACCGAGATTTCCCCTCAAGAGGCGCGCGTCTGGCTGGCGGATGTAATCAAGCGCGAGCGGGCGAAGATCGAAAAGTTGCAATTGCTGCGCCGGTTCGACTCCCTCGATCCGCTTGATGATATGCGCCGCGTCAAAACGCTCTCCTCCTGTCGTATCGTGCCGATCCATGCGCGCCTGATCGAGATCGGGTTTCTCGACCATGTGACGAAGATGAAGCGTGCCGGGCACCTTGAACTGTTTCCGGACCTTCGGGAGCCCAAGAGCGGGAAGCACGGCAAGAAACTCGGACGCCGGATGAGACAGATCATCGATGATACGCTGGACGCCGACGGCGCGGCGCTATCTGTCCACAGCTTACGCCATTACGTGCAGAACGCGCTCGAACACGCGGCAATCGACGATAAGATCATTCGCGACATCGTGGGCCATGAAGGGCGCGATATTCACGAGAAGACTTACCACAAACCGCCCCCCACCTGATGCGCCCGGCAATCGATGCTCTGCCACTTTGGGTATGACGGGGATGTGTCAGGCGTTTTTTGGGCGGGGAGCGGCCATTCGCTGCGCTTCTGCCGAATGTCGGCTTGCTGTTGTTCAGCGACATCTCGTTCTTCTGGCTGCGACGCGGTCAAGCACCTCAACTTGCCGCGTGATCGGGGCGTGCGCGGCCCCACTGGGGCCACGGTCCCCTCACACCGTGACACTCTCTTCCGACTTGTGTCGCCTCGCAGCCATTCTGATCCTCCGTTTTCCTAAACATAACGGCGGACCACTTGATTGGGGGAGGATCGAAGGACGCATTCGCGCTGTTCCAAACCGCCCCGCCCATGCGATGCTGACGCCGAGATGCGGATCGCGAGCCTCAATACCCAGAACATGCGCCTGCTGCCGAACCGGGAGCTGGGGCGGCTGCATGGGGCTTGGGACAGCGACGACCCCGAGGACCCGCGCCTCGATCCGATCGACCGGCGGCTGACGGCGGAACTGCTCGCCGGGATCGACGCCGATCTGGTCGCGCTGCAGGAGGTGTTCGACCTCGCGACGCTGGAGCACTTTCACGCGCGCTACCTGCTGCCCACTGGCACGCGGCCTTACCCCGAGCGGGTCTGCCTGCCGGGTAATGACGGGCGCGGGCTCGATTTGGCGGTGCTGTCGCGCCGCGCGCTGGGAACGGTGCGCAGCCATGCCACGCTGACGCCGGGCGATCTGGGGCTGGAGCTGCCCGAGGGCGTCGATCCCGAAATGCCGGTCTTCCGGCGCGATTGCCTGATGGTCGAAGTGGACGCACTGACGCTGTTCGTGACGCATTTCAAGTCGCCCTACCCCGACGAGGCCGCCGCCTGGCGCACCCGGCACCTTGAGGCGCTGGCGACGCGGGCACTAATCGAGCGGCACTTCGACGATCCGGCCGATGCGCTCTGGCTGATCCTTGGCGATCTCAACGAACCCGACGACCCCGAGCGCCCCCTGCCCCGCGCAACGGCACCGCTTGAACACGGGTTCAGCGTGGATCTGATGGCGCGGATGCCCCGGCCCGAGCGCTGGACCTATTACGATCCGCATTCGGGGCGCTACCATTGCCCCGATGTGCTGCTCGCCTCGCCTGCGCTGGCCGCGCGCTACCCCGATGCGGTGCCGCGTATCCTGCGCAAGGGCTTGGGCACCGAGGCCGCCCGCTATCGAGGCGAGCACCTGCCCGGCATCGGCCGCCACCGCCCCCATGCAAGCGATCACGCGGCCGTCACGATCGACCTGCCGGGGCTGTGAAGCGGGGCTAGAGCTCGAAGCTCTGGTGCAGCTCGGGCATCACGACCTTCGCCGGGTCGAGCCCTTTCGCGAAGGCCTCCATCGACTTTTTCTCGCCATGCACGAGGAAGATCTTTTCCGGGTGGCGGGTGCGGGCCAGCCAGCGTTTCAGATCGCTCTGGTCGGCATGGGCGGAGAAGCCGTTGATCGTGTGGATCTGCGCACGCACCGGGATCTCCTCGCCGAAAAGCTTTACGTGCTTCGCCCCGTCCACGATGATCCGCGCCAGCGTCCCTTCGGCGGCATAGCCCACGAAGATCACAGCACTTTCTTGCCGCGCGAGGTTGTGGCGCAGGTGATGGCGCACACGCCCGCCCGTGCACATCCCCGAACCCGCCATGATGACCGCGCCCGCGCGGATCTCGTTCAGTGCGATCGAATCCTGCGTCTCACGGGTAAAATGCAGCTCGGGCAGTTGGAATGGGTCGCGCCCCTTGCGAATGATCTCGGCCAGTTCCGGGCGCAGCGCCTCGTCATGGCGCGCGAAGATTCGGGTCGCGGAGATCGCCATCGGGGAGTCGAGGAACACCCGCAGCGATTTCTCGATCTCGCCCGAGGCCATCCCTTCGCGCAGGAACCACAGCAACTCCTGCGCGCGCTCCAGCGCGAAGGTCGGGACGATGACATTGCCGCCCCGCCCCGTGGTCGCGCGGATCGCGGCGAGGAATTCCGCGATTGAGGCCTCGAGCCCGCGATGGTCGCGCTCGCCATAGGTGGTTTCCATCACCACGATATCTGCATCCTCGGGCGGGTCAGCATCGTTGAGTAGCGGCCGATTGTCAGGGCCCAGATCGCCCGAGAACAGAACCTTTCGGGTGCGGCCATGCTCGGTCAGGTCAAGCCGGATCGAAGCCGAGCCGAGGATATGGCCCGCGTCGAAGAAAGTCGCCTCGATCCCGTCGAACAGCGAGAGCGTCTTGCGATAGGTGGCGTTGCGCCCGAACCGATCGACCGCGTCGAGCGCGTCCATCGTGTCGTAAAGCGCCTCACGCGACCCGCCGCGCCGCCCATGGCGGTGATGATGGCGCGCCTCTTCCTCTTGCAGATGCGCCGCGTCGAGCATCACCAGTCGCGCCAGATCGCGCGTGGCCGAGGTCGTGATGATCTCGCCTTTGAAGCCGCGCTTGACCAGAAGCGGCAGTCGCCCGCAGTGATCGAGATGGGCATGGGTCAGCAGCACCATGTCGATCTCGGAAGGCTCGAAGCCGAATTTCGCGGCATTGTCCTCGGTCAGTTCCGAGCGGCCCTGGAACATGCCGCAATCGATCAGGATCTTGCGCCCCGCGCATTCGACGAGATGGCAGGACCCCGTCACCTCATGCGCGGCACCGTGAAATGAAATCTTCATCATCTCCTCCCATTGGTTCGTCGATATTGCGACCGAACTGCGCATACCAACGCCTGATATCCTCCCAGATCTCCTCGGCGCTTTCGGCATACCAGAACAGGTCGCGGTCCTCGGGGTCGATCACCCCCTCCTCCACAAGGAAATCCGGATCGAAGACCCGGCTCCAGTAGTCGCGCCCGACAAGGATCACCGGCAGCGGGCGGATCTTGCGGGTCTGGATCAGCGTGAGCGTCTCGAACAACTCGTCGAGCGTGCCATAGCCGCCCGGGAACACCACCAGCGCCCGCGCGCGCATCAGGAAATGCAGCTTGCGCAGGGCGAAATAGCGGAAGCGGAAGCACAGGCCCGGTGTGATATAGGGGTTGGGGAATTGCTCGTGCGGGAGCGTGATATTGAGCCCCACCGTGCGCGCACCCGCATCATGCGCACCGCGATTGGCGGCCTCCATCATCCCCGGCCCGCCGCCGGTGACGATCACCAGACGGTTGCCATGCGTGCCCTCGCGCGCACCGACGATCTGGCCGAAAGCCCGGGCGACGTCGTAATAGCGGCTTTTCGCGACGACGCGTCTGGCGATCTCGACGCGGCGGGTCAGATCGTCATTGCTCGGATCGGCCGCGCTGCGGGCCTCCATATCGGCCAGCTTCTCGCGCGCGGCTTCCGGTTCGGGGATGCGGGTGCCGCCGAAGACCACGATCGAATGGGCGATGCCATGTTCGCGCAGCAGCGTCTCGGCCTTCTGGTAATCGAGCTGCAGGCGCGGGCCGCGCATCTCGTCGCGGTTGAGGAAATCGACATCCTCATCGGCCTGCAGGTAGTTCGGATGCGCCATGATCTCGCGGATCAGATCGGGGGCGCGGACATCCTCGTGGCCGGGCTTGGGCTGGCACCACGGCAGATCGACTTCGCGCGCCACGTCATCGGCGGGCTGGGGCTTGGCGCTTTCCTCTTCGATTGTCTCCGACATCGGCTCCTCCTCGATTACCGAACCGGCAGGCTTGCGGTGGCAAGCTTGACGATCTCCTCGGCGCAGGCAAGTCGAACCTTGCGATACAAGTCCACGGTGAAAAATCTTCGAACCCTCCCTGTCGCCAGAAAGGGCAAGAGCGGACGACTTTTGCGCCGCCCGCAGCAGGCGCATCCCGCCGCTACCGTGACCGACTATTGCTCCGCCGTTCTCACGCAGCGTTCTCACAAAAACAAATATCAGCTTAGGGCCGACCGCTACCCGCTCGGTGGCCTGGGCGGAAAGCAGCCCTTCGGCCTCGGGCAGGCTGCTCAGCAGGGCCCCCGCACCGGTGTAGTCGCTGACCTGGCCGGCTGTCATGAAGAACTTGATCGGGCGGCCGTTCGCGTCCGTGACGGCATGCGACTTGGTGTTCATGCCACCCGTTTTCTGATCTTCGAACTCCGCCCAATCAGCCTGCCACGCCCCCCTTTTTCAACCGCAGGCTCGAAGCCGTACGGTGAGCCATGAGATACTTGCGCAGGCTCACTCGAACGCATGGCGTTCGCCTGCTCACATCGATCATCACTGTCTTCCGGTCGGCGGCCTCGGAAGCAAGCCCCTCCATCATCCGGGCGAAAATACCCCGTCCGTGGCTTCTCTCGGACCAGTGGCGTTCAGCCACTCACCTCCAGCGCTTCCATCGGTTGTAGACGGTCTTCGGCGGGCCATACTCTGGCGGCGCATCGGACCAACGCAAGCCATTACGATTAATGAAGATTATTCCGCTCAAGACCCGCCGGTCATCGACCCGCGGCTTGCTTTGGCTCTTTGGAAGTGAGGAAGGTCAGACGCGGCCCGTTCAGCGTCGAGCGCCTATTTGCGGGCGAAACAGCTTAGCCTTTTTATCGGGTATTATTGACCCAAGTGTTTTTGTCGGTTATTCGACGGGCGAACAGACAAGCAGGAACATCATGACCCGTATTTCACGCATCATCCCCGCGTTTATCGTGCTGGCCTGTGCGCCGGCCCTTGCCATGGCAGATGAGGCCGTTCCCACGATCACCCTGACAGACGGTGTCGTCGCGCCGCAAACGATCGACCTGCCAGCAGACACCGGGGTGACGCTGACCGTCTCGAATACCGGCAAGACAGCCGCCGAGTTCGAAAGCAAGCGCCTGCGTATCGAGAAGATCATCGCGCCGGGCCAGACCGAGACGATCGACCTTCCGGCGCTACCTGCTGGCAACTACCCCTTCGTCGAGGAATTCCACGAGGATCTCGACACCGCCAAGGGCACGATCGTCGTCAAATAATCCATCTTCCACCCGCAGGAGAATGTCATGGACGGACAGATCATCTTCATCCTGTGGCGCGAAAGCGTCGAGGCGCTTCTCGTCATCGGCATTCTCGCGGGCTTGCTCGCGCATGAAGGCGCCGGACGCCGGGCGGCGCGCTTTCTTTGGGGCGGCGTGCTGACGGGGCTCGCGCTGGCGCTTACCTTTGCGCTGACGCTGTTGGGCTTCTCGAAGCTTCTGTCGGCGGATGTCCGGCAGGACCTGATGACGGTGATGGTCTTCGTCGCGGCCGGGCTGATCGTGCAGATGGTGGTCTGGATGCGTGGCCATGGCCGCACGCTGAAACGCGACCTCGAGGCCGGGCTGAAAGCCGCCGCGATACGCCAAAGCTGGTGGGCGGTCTTCATCCTCGCGATGGCGGCGGTGGCGCGCGAAGGCTCGGAAACGGTGGTCTTCCTCTATGGCTCGCTCGCGGCGGCAAAGCAGAGCGAGATGGCGGGGGTTCTGGCCTCGATCGCCGTGGGCGTGGCTGCCGCAGGGGCAAGCTATGCGGCGCTGCGGGCCGGGGCGCGTTTCATGCCATGGCGCGGCTTCTTCCGTGTGTCCGAGGTCATGCTGCTGCTTCTGGGCGCGGCGCTCTTCACCACCGGTGTCGATGATCTCGTCTCGGCAGGCATCCTGCCCTTCGGCGCGCCGCTCTGGGATATGAGCGCGGTGCTCGACGACGGCGGTCGTGTTGGCGGACTGATCTCGGCGCTGACCGGCTATCGCGCCGCGCCGGACGCCGCGACGCTGGGCGGCTGGATCGTCTACTGGGCCACGGTCGCAGGTATCCTGCGCTGGCAGAGCCGCAGCCTGCAGGCTCGTCTGGCCTGAGGCCCGTCCTTACAATTCATATTTTTTGCCCCGGCCGGGATTATTCCCGCGCCGGGGTCGTCTTCTTCCCTACAGGACCCAAATCCGAGAGGAGAGGAAGATGAAACGATTTCTGCTGACCACTGCCGTTTTGCTGGCCGCGAGCATTGCGCAAGCCGATCCCGCCAGTGTCACCGACACCGCCAAGGGGCCAACGCTGGTCGATTCCGCGGGCATGACGCTCTACACTTTCGCCAAGGACAGCGAGGGCATGTCCGCTTGCAACGGTCCTTGCGCCACCAACTGGCCGCCGCTGATGGCCACCGCCGAAGATCAGGCGATGGGTGACTGGAGCGTGATCACCCGCGACGACGGCACGAAGCAATGGGCGTATAAGGGCCAACCGCTGTATACTTGGAAGAACGACATGAAGCCGGGCGACGTGACCGGCGATGGCGTCGCCAACGGCGCCTGGAAAGTCGCCCAACCCTGACGCAATCTCCGGGCGGCGTCCCATCGAGGCCGCCCGGTCCAGCAAGGCCCGCCCGTGTGACCCTTCGCACCCGCCATCTGATCGAGGCGCAGATCCCCGCGCTGCGCCGCTTCGCCTTCGCGCTGACCCGCGAGCGCGATGCGGCGGATGATCTGGTGCAGGATTGTCTCGCCCGGGCGCTGACGCGCTGGCACCTCCTGCGCTCGGAGGACAAGCTGCGGGCCTGGCTGTTTCGCATTTTGCGCAACCTCTACCACGATGCGCACCGACACCGCGCGCGGCGCCCCGAGGCGGGTGCCGTCGATCCCGACGATCTCGCCGGGACGACCGTCGACGCCGAGACGGTCGTGTTTCTCGGCGATGTGCTGGGGGCTCTGGCACGCCTGCCGATCGAGCAGCAGGAGGTATTGCTCTTGGTCGGTGTCGAGGATTTCAGCTATGAGGCAGTCGCCCGGATCCTCGGCCTGCCCAAGGGCACGGTCATGTCGCGCCTTGCCCGAGGCCGCGAGGCGCTGCGCGAGATGACCGGCCATGACCGCCCCGACCGCCCGCGCCGTCCCCACCTGCGGAGGCTCAAATGACAGATCCCCATGTGGAGGCCAACATGCTAAACGAGGCGGAGCTGCACGCCTATCTCGACGATCGGCTCCCGCCCGAGGCCCGCGCCCAGGTGCAGACGAAGCTCGCGGAGGATCCCGCGCTGGCGCAGCGGCTCTCCGCGATGCGCGCCGATCGCGACGCCCTGCGCGCGGCCCTCTCCCCGATCCACGCTGCGCCGATCCCGGCGCGGCTGCGCATCGCCCCGCCGACCCGACCGGGCTGGACACGGATGGCGGCCGCTTTTGCGCTCTTTGCCGCAGGGCTTGGCGCCGGTTGGGGGCTGGCTCGTCAGGATGGGAGCGCCCCACCGACCGCCCCACTGAGAGAGCTCGCCCGCGAGGCACAGGTCGCCCATGCGGTCTACACGGTGGAGGTCGTCCATCCGGTCGAAGTCGCCGCACGGGAGCGCGATCACCTGATGGCCTGGCTGACGAAGCGGCTCGACCGCAAGCTCGTCGCCCCGGACCTCTCGGCGCAGGGCTACAGCCTCGTGGGCGGGCGCCTGCTGCCCGCCGATCAAGGCCCCGCCGCGCAGCTGATGTATGAAACCCAAGCGGGGGCGCGGCTGACGCTCTATGTCACGGCGCTGTCCACCGGAGAAACCGCGTTTCGCCTGACCGAGGGAGCGGATGGTGTGGCGAGTCTGATCTGGGTTGTTCGGGGCTACGGCTTCGCCCTGTCCGCACCTTTG
>NZ_DFRG01000179.1:0-24351 GCF_002378135.1 Thioclava sp. UBA3469 | reverse complement strand
AAGAAGCTCGCGGCCTGGGAGCGCTCGAACGGCGTCGGCCGTCTCGTCAAGAAGGAGCCGCCGCGACCCTATCCAACCTGGACGGCGCCGGCGTCGTTCACGCTGCACGAGGGGAACTTCTCCTCGGACGGGGTCATTCTCGTCACCATCATGCGAACGCATTCGGCTGACAGTGCGTTGACCTTCGAGGTCGCTGAGGAACCACAGCCTGGGCAGGTGCGTGTCCTGCTGGATTTCGGCGGTTGCACGGAGCTGCTCCACCTGGCCGAGTCTGTCACGGCTGCCGAACTCTGGATCGCCAGAGAAGGCTATCGCAACGCGCGGCTGGAGATCGTCGGCAGCGAGGACGGCGACAGGGCAGGGGACGCGGATTTTGCCGCCTGAGCCGATGTAGAACCCAAGGGGCCCGCCAGAGCGCGGGCCTCTCACCCATCACGATCCTGTCCTGCGAGATCGCGGGGCACCATAGGATCCATTCCAACACGGAATGACGTATTCCTTGAAAAGCCTGCCCGGGAGGCTGGCACCGATGGCATCAGCGGGACACCCGGCTCCAGTCAGCGGTCGCACAATCCCCCGCTCGCCATTCCCTTCCTTGCCCCGAATCCCGTCTTCGAGATCAACCCGCGAGGGGTCGGACTACGGGCGAGCCCGTGCCGCCGGGTGGATTCGGCCCCGTTTCACTTTTTCGGGCCGAACGCACCCGGTGATGTCAGGCAGTCTTCGGGCCTGCGAGGTCCTGTCGCGCGGGGGATGGTCCTCCGCCTCCAAGACAGGAGCCAAACAGATGTCCCGCAAAGATGCTCACGCCTTCGCCGCCTCTCTCGCCGCCACGCTCATGGTCTCGATCGTCGTCTTCCAGGCCGGTGATGGAACCTATGGCGCCGTCCCCGCTGATGAAATCGACGGAGACGAGGTCGTGATCGTCTCGGAATACGATCCCTTCGGGTGAGGCTTCGGCCTCACTTCCCGAGGGCCCAGGCGTGGCACAGGTGTGCACTTGGGCCTAGTAATGTCCCCGTGACCGGGGATAGTCAGTCGGCTAACAATCGCTTCCGACAGTCTGCTTCTACCATGTTCGGGAAGCCTTTTCGTCGATCATCCCTATATGCTGGAAACAGCGGTCACCCCCATGGTGAGCGCTGGTTACATGACGTTCATCAGCGCGGGGTCCATTCCGAACAGGCTGCTGGCGCTGTGCGCTGCCTTTCCGAGCGTCACGCTGCATAGCACGGTAACCGACGCGCCAGGCCAGGCCCTGATGATCTTGATCCCAAGGCTGCATTTGACCCTTTGGGAACCAAAGTGGATGTCGCTGTCACTCGCTGTCGTCTATCGGCAACCTGAGCGATACTTGAAAACCTGTGGTCCGGCCCGGCCGCGGCGATTGAAGGACAAGGCGGCTGCTGATCCGCTCTGCGATTGCGGCGACGATGGCAAGACCCAGGCCGCTGCCGTCGGAGGTGGCAGAGGCCCGCTCGAAACGCGCTGTCAGCCGGTCGAGCGTTTCGCCTGGCACGACAGGGCCGTCATTTGCCACGGTGAACTGGCCAGATGCGGTCAGCGTGACGTCGACCGGGGTAGTCTGTCCCCCATGACGAAGAGCGTTTTCCACGAGGTTCCGGCACAGAATGGCGAAGGCGTCGGGATCAAGATCTGACATGACAGCCATGTCGGGAAGATTTAGCCTGATACGATCTGGCGTGCCCGTGCGGCCAATATCGTCCACCACAATTCTCGCAACGCCCCTCAGATCCGAGCTTTTGTCCATCCTCAATCGCCCGCCTTCTGCCCGCGCGAGTTGCATCATGCGTTCTGTGCGTCGCGTCAGCCTTTTCAGCGTCTCCTCGATGTCGGTCGCACGTTGTGCAGCCGCTCGGTCCTTGGTTTCTGACCTAAGCCTCTGCGCCTGCGCGATCGCTCCCGCGAGTGGTGTGCGTAGCTCGTGAGCGGCATTCGCAGCAAAGCTTCGCTCGGCCTCGAACGCTTCGCGCAATCTGGCCAGCAGGCTGTTCAGGGTGTCAGCCAGCGGGCCGATTTCAGTTGGAAGCCCCTCGTGAGGAACCTGCGAAAGGTCGCGAGCGCCACGTGCTTCCAGCCGCGCGCGGAACCGGCGCAGAGGATCAAGGCTGAAGCGAACTGCCAGGATGATCGCGATCAAGGCCACTGGAAGCACGATCAGCAAGGGCAGGCCGAGACCCATCTGGATTTCGCGAGCCACCGACATGCGGTGGGCCAGCGGCTCGGCCACTGTGATGCGGATCGTGTCCTGAAGCGCCGCGTCGCTGTAGAGACGGTGCGTCGCGGTCTGGCGAAACCCGGGCCCGTCATAGGAGGGGAACACGGTGGGGTCCGCCGCATGCGATTGCAACAGGACGCGGCCTTCGGCATCGCGCACGAGATAGGTGAAGAACTCGTCGTGCTCACGGATCGGGGCGAGCCGCTGGGTCACACCCTGATCTTCCCGCCCGACGATGTCGGTTGCTGCCAGCGGCAGGATCCGCTCCGCTGTCTCACGGAGCGCGCTGTCGAAGACCTCGTCCATTTCGGCCCGGACGATTACGGCCGTCACCGTCGCTGCGAGAAGCCACAGCACCGTCAGCACCAGCCCCACCGACAGGCCGAGCCGTGCCTCTAGGCTGACGGGCCACTTCATGGCCTGCCCAG
This sequence comes from Thioclava sp. UBA3469, assembly GCF_002378135.1. Taxonomy (NCBI): domain Bacteria; kingdom Pseudomonadati; phylum Pseudomonadota; class Alphaproteobacteria; order Rhodobacterales; family Paracoccaceae; genus Thioclava; species Thioclava sp. UBA3469. Next base: position 21,684 of record NZ_DFRG01000179.1, on the reverse strand, counting down.
GCGGTAGCCCATGCCGCGCTCGGTCTCGATGATTGCGCTCCCCAGTTTCTTCCGCAGGCGGCTGACATGGACCTCGATGGTGTTGCTCTCGACCTCGGCGTCGAAAGCGTAGAGCTTCTCCTCCAACTGCGCCTTGGACAGGAGCTGCCCGGGACGCGCGAGGAAGGCTTCGAAGAGCGCCCATTCCCGCGCCGTCAGCGGCACATGTCTGCCATCCCGATGGACGCTGCGCGCGGCAAGGTCGATGTCGAGCGGTCCGTGGGTCAGGATCGGGTTGGGGTTGCCGCTGTAGCGCCGCGCGACCGATCCGATCCGCGCCGACAGTTCCGACAGGTCGAAAGGCTTCACAAGATAGTCGTCAGCGCCTGCATTAAGCCCGTCGATCCGATCGGACACCTGGTCGAGTGCGGTAAGAATGATGACCGGTGTCACGTCGCCCCGCGTGCGCAAGCCCTTGAGAAACCCTATACCGCGCCCGTCCGGCAGCATCAGGTCGAGCAGGATTAAGTCGTAGGACGTAGCAGCCATGGCATCGCTTGCCGCATCCAACCGCGTAACCCAATCCACTGACTGGCCATCGGCTGCGATCTGGTCGCGCACGGCAGCGCCGAGGGTCGTGTCGTCTTCGATCAGCAATATGCGCATGGTCGTACCCGTTCTTGTCTGATGTCCCTGCATGATCCGTCTGGCTGACACGAAGCTGAAGCCTGTGGGTCGCGCCCGTTCAGGCTGTCGTCAGTTTCGCAGCGCATGAAGTGCATCAAGAGGCGAGCCACTAGGAGTGTGCCCCATGAAGAAGACATTGACAATTATCGGCTTTCTCGCGGTCTTCCCGGCCGGCGCGGCGCTGGCTGACGACGACTGCTTCGTTCCGATGGCTGATTGGCAGCCGCGCGACGCGGTTGCCCGTCTTGCCGAGGAAAATGGCTGGGCGGTGCGCCGCATCAAGATCGACGATGGCTGCTACGAAATTGACGGCCGGGATGCCCAAGGGCGTGCGATCGAGGTGACGGTCCACCCGGCGACGTTGGAAGTAATCGAGTTCGAGTTTGAGGACGACGATGATGATCGTCGCGACCGCGATCACGAGAGACGCGACGATGACTGATACGGCGCATCGTGATGGTAATGTCTCTGCGCCGGGCCTTCCCACACTCCCTCGGCTTTCCCTCAACTCTCCTCTGGCCCTGACGGGCCCGGTGCTGGTGGCGCTGCCATGCCTGCTGGCGGCTCTGTTCGGGATGAACACCTATGCGCCTTATGGTGCGGATGCAGCATTTGGTATTGCCGTCGGGGCCGCGGCAGTTGTCGCGATGGCACAGACCTTGATCCTCGCCGCACGGCCGCCACTGGTGGAACCATTGTTCGGCGGTCTCGATCGAATGTACCGGGTCCACAAATGGCTCGGCATTTCCGCGATGGTCCTGATGATACTGCACCAGCAGATAGAGCCGGATTTCGAGCGTTTGGTGCGTGAAACCTCCCTTGGGGACCTAGGTGAAGAGGCGGGCGAACTTGCCTTCAACGCACTTCTCGCCCTAGTCGCTGTCAGCTGGTTCCGGAGATTGCCCTTCATCGGGCTCGAGATTCCCTATCAGCTCTGGCGGTTCAGCCATCGTTTCATGGGAGCCCTTTTTGCAATCGTGGTGTTTCACCAGTTTTTTGTCGACATGCCTGCTGGGGTGGACCCGACATTCATGTTGGTGCTGAATGCTTTCGGAATCGCCGGAGTTGTCGCCTGGATCTTCACCGAGTTGCTCGCTCCGCATCTACGGCGTAGAGACTTCACTGTCAGCCAGATCAGCCAGACCGGTGACACGACCACCTTGATGCTCACTCCCAAAGGCCGTGCCATGCGGTGGCGGCCCGGGCAATTCGCTTTCGTTCGAGCGCCGGAAGCTGGACTGTCCGAGCCGCACCCTTTCACGATCGCCAGTGCCCCGCGCCCTGATGGCTCCCTGACGTTTTCCATCCGGGCTCTGGGTGGGTGGACACGGAGCCTTCCGGCGACGTTGCGGACCGGAACGCGCGTGCAGGTCGAAGGCCCCTATGGGCGGTTCGATTTTCGCAAGGGCGGTGCGCGCCAGATCTGGCTGGCCGGCGGTATAGGTATCACGCCGTTCCTCGCCTGGGCGGAAAGCCTGACGGAGGCGGAAAGGCGCGACATTCACCTCGTCCACTGTGTTCGAACGCAAGACGAGGCGATCGGGTTGGAGACGCTGCGCGCTGCGGCCGCCCGCAATCCGAGTTTCAGTTTCGAGGTGGTCGTCACGGCGCGCGATGGCAGGCTCACGGCCGAGCGCCTGATCGGCGCGGTCCCTTTCGCGATCCGGCAAGCCGATTTGTGGTTCTGCGGCCCAACCGGTCTGAAGGACGGGATTCTCAAGGGCTTGAAAGCACAAGGCCAAACGCCTCGCCGTGTCCGCTTCGAGCAGTTCGAATTCGCCTGAACGCGGGGCAGGGCGCATAGCCATGCCAGCCCTGTAGCCTGCGCTCGCATCTTTTTGGCCCCGCCATCATCGGCGGGGCCATTTTTTTCCTGACGGCAAGCTGAAGGAGGAATCGCTGGGGCGTCAGGAAGCCCTCAGGTCGACGCGCCAGATTTGTCTCATCAGACGAAAGGAGACCTTGCCATGAAAAAGACCCTGACCCTTCTCGCAGCGACAACGGCGCTGACCGCCGCCATCGGCGTTCCTGCCTGGAGCGCGATGCAGGCCCCGGCCGACAGCATGCTTCGGCCCGTGGCCGCGCTCTTTGACGACGCCTCACAAGACATGCCTCTCATTCTCGCAAGCGACGATGACGACCGCTGGCGGGACGGTTCGCGTCGCGGACACGACAATGACGATGATGATGATGACTGTGACGACGATGATGACGACGACGATTGTCGGGGCGGCGCCCGCAATCCCGCGCCCGCTGGAACGGTCGCTCCTCCTCAGAACGGCCTCTTCGGAAATGGCGCCCCTCCGCAGGTTCAGGTGAACTGAACAGCTCCGAAGCCCCTCTCCGAATAAGGATACATCCGATGAAATCGCTTCTCGCAACGCTCGCTCTCACCACCGCGCTAACGCTCCCCAGCCTCGCCATGGCGCGGCCGGTGACACTGACCGCAACGCTCAATAATTACGGCGGCGACGGCGCCTATCTTGCGCTCTACGTCACAGATACCTCTGGAGCCTATGTCGGCAGTCTCTGGATGGCTGGTGGCAAGTCCAAATACTACGAGCATCTGAGCGACTGGTACCGTGCCACGGGCGGCGATACTGCGCAGGTCAACGGCATTACCGGGGCCAGCGTCGGCGCGGGCCGCAGTCTTGAGATCACGCTTGATCTGGCTGATGCGCTGTTCGATGCGGGCTACACGCTCCACATCGACGCGGCCGTCGAGGACATGCGCGACAGTCCGAACGAGGTGGCGGTGCCGCTCACGACCGACGGCGCGGGCACGCCGGTGCGCGGGCGCCGGTACGTCGCCAGCTTCGCCTACGACATGTGAGGATCGGGGCCATGATCCGTGCACTCCATCGCTGGCCGGGTCTTCTGGCCCTCGCGCTCGTCACGATTCTCGCGCTGAGTGGCGCGGCACTGTCGGTCTTCCCTGCGGCCGAACGGCTTGCCGCCCTGCAGCCGGAGACCGGGCTCACGGTCGCCGCCCTCGCGGACCGCATTCGGGCGGTCCATCCGGGCGTGGAGCAGATCCGCCGGTCGCCCTCGGGCCGGATCACTGCCTACTGGTTCGATCAGGGCGCGCCGGGGGCCGCCGTGATCGACCCGGCGACGGGTGAGGGCGTGGCCTCGGCCGACCCGAACCAGGCCGAACGCTGGCTCACCAACCTGCACCGCTCGCTGTTCCTCGGGGACGGCGGCCGCATCGCCATGGCCGCAGGGGCGGCCGCGATGCTGATCCTCTCGCTCTCCGGCGCGGCGCTGGTCGCGCGGCGGGCGGGAGGCTGGCGACACTGGTTCGCGCGCTTGCGCGGACCGCTTGCCGGGCGGCTGCACGTCGAGATCGCCCGGATCGCCGTCGTCGGCTTCGTTCTGTCTTCCACGACCGCCCTCTGGATGACGGCGTCGACCTTCGATCTCCTGCCGGATGGCGGCGCCATCCCGGCCATGCCGACCGAGGTCAGTGGAGCGACGGGGTTTGCGCTGGACCGGATGGCCACGCTGCAGCAGACGCCCGTCGCCGAGTTGCGCGAACTGAGCTTTCCCTATCCCGGCGACGCTACGGACGTCTTCACGCTGAAGACCGACCGTGGGACCGGGTATCTCGATCAGGGCACCGGGGCGCTGCTGGCCTGGACTGACCTGACCGGGTGGGAACGCGTTTCGGAAACCATCTACATGCTGCACACCGGACAGGGCGCGGCGACGCTTGGCCTCGTTTTGGGCCTGATGGCGCTCGGCGTCCCGGCCATGGGCGTGACTGGCGTTGTCGTCTGGCTCGCGGGACGGAGGGGGCGGCCGCGCATCCGAGGCAATCAGCCCGCGGGACGTGCCGAGACGATCCTGCTCGTCGGCAGCGAGGGCGGCAGCACCTGGGGATTTGCGGCCACGCTCCACACCGCACTGACGCAAGCCGGGCAGAAGGTACACACAACACCGATGTCGGCCTTCGCGCCAGAACGCTACGCTATGGCCCAGCGGATCATCCTGCTCGCCGCAACCTATGGCGACGGCGCGGCGCCCGCCTCGGCGAAGGGCTTTCTCGACCGGCTGAACGCGTGCGACCGGGCGGCGGACATCCCTCTTGCGGTGCTCGGCTTCGGCGATAGAAGCTTTCCGGCCTATTGCGCCTACGCGGAGTCCGTCGCAACTGCGGCAGAGGCGAAGGGCTGGCCCGAACTGCTGGCTTTCGACACAATCGACCGCCAGTCGCCGCAGGATTTCGCCCGCTGGGGCCGCGCACTGGGCGACGCTCTCAGGGTCGACCTCGAGCTGTCGCACCAGCCCGTCTTGCCGAAAACTGAAACGTTGACCCTCGTCTCGCGCCGCGACTACGGCGCCGAGGTGCAGGCCCCGACCGCGATCCTCCGCTTCGCGCTTCCGCGCGTCACGCTCTGGCAGCGGCTGGTCGGGGCGGGCTTCGCGCGGTTCGAGGCCGGTGACCTGATCGGCGTCCTGCCGGAAGGAAGCGCCGTCCCGCGGCTCTATTCGCTCGCCTCCGCGCGCTGCGACGGCTTCATCGAGATCGTCGTGAAAAAGCACCCCGGCGGTCTCTGCTCGGGTCAGCTCACGGCCCTGGAGCCGGGCGATACGGTCACCGCCTTCCTCCGCCGCAACCCTGGCTTCCGTCCGGGGCCGAGCCGGGCACCGCTGATCCTGATCGGCGCGGGGACCGGCATCGGGCCGCTCGCGGGTTTTGTGCGCGGCAACACGCGCCGCAGGCCCATCCACCTCTTCTTCGGGATGCGGCATCCCAAAAGCGATTTCTTCTACGGCGAGGAACTGCCCGCCTGGCAGGATGAGGAACGCCTGGTGCGTCTGGTCATGGCGGTCTCGCGGGTGGAGCATCCGCACTACGTGCAGGACGCGTTGCGGGACGACGCGGCCCAGGTCACCAGACTGATCCGTGACGGGGCGCGCGTGATGGTCTGCGGCGGTCGTGAAATGGCGGCGGGCGTGGCCGATACGCTGGCCGAGATCCTCGCGCCGGCCGGGCTCACGCCGGCAGTCCTGAAGGCGGAGGGGCGGTATGTCGAAGATGTCTACTGAGCTGGTGAAGGTCGCGCTGAACGGACCGACCATGGGCACACGCTGGTCCACGCTGTTCTTCGCGGAACCGGACTTCGACCCGGCCACGGTCCGCGTGGCGCTTCAGGCGGCTGTCGATGAGGTGGACGCACAGATGTCCACCTGGAAACCCGATAGCCACCTGATGCGGCTCAATGCGGCGCCGGTCGGCGAATGGATCGCTGTTCCCGCGCGATTGCGCGAGGTGATACGCCTCGGCCTGGAGATCGGGCGCGCCTCCGGCGGGGCCTTCGATATCGGCATGGGCGACGCGGTTAAAGCTTGGGGCTTCGGGCCAGGAGACGTCACGCCGGATGGCATCCGCGCAGCGATGAAAAACCCTCGTTGCCCGGCGCATGAAGTCCTGGAGTTCGACGGCGACCACGTTCGCAAGACCGCGCCCGTCGCGCTCGACCTCAACGGTATCGCCAAGGGTTATGGCGTCGACCGCCTGGCCGAGACCCTGCGCGATCATGGGATTTCCGCCGGACTCATAGGGATTGACGGCGAGATGCGGGCGATGGGTGTGCGGCCAGACGGCGAGGCCTGGACCATCGCGGTCGAGGCGCCGGACTCCGAGCGCCGAAGGCCGCATTCAATCCTCGCGCTGCAGGACGCGGCCGTCGCGACCTCGGGCGACTACCGCCACTGGGTCGAGGTGCAGGGTCGCCGTCTCTCGCACACAATGGATCCGAGACGCGGCGCGCCGCTGATCGCGTCGCCTGCCTCCGTCACCGTCGTTGCCCGCAGCTGTGCCGAGGCCGATGCCTGGGCAACGGTGCTTATGGTGCTCGGTCTCGACAAAGGAGCGAAACTCGCAAGAAAACAAGGGCTTGACGCCCTGTTCCTCCTGCGCGATGATGCAGGGAGCGCGAGGGGCGTAGGAGTCGGACGACTTTTTTCCGAAGAGCCAGCGGCGATGACCCCAGCAGAGGGGAGATAAGCCGAATGGACCAGACCCGCACCGATCGCTTCAAGACCGCAATTCTGCTTCTGGCCGTGATTGGTCTGATCGCGGGTCTTGCATTCTATTTCGCTGGCAGGCGCGACATCGCGAACATCGTCTGGTTCGCCGGGGTTGTTCCAGCCCTTGCCGCGCTCACAGTCGAGATCCTGCGCAGCATTGGACGCGGCGAGGTGGGCCTCGATATCGTCGCAGCGCTGTCGATGACTGCCGCGCTCGTCTTCGGTGAGACTCTCGCCGCGGCGGTCGTCGCGGTGATGTATTCCGGTGGCACCTTCCTCGAAAGCTTCGCAGAAGGCCGCGCCCGGCACGAGATGCACGACCTGTTGTCCCGAGTTCCGCGGACAGCGACACGGCATCGCAATGGCGGCCTCGAAGATATACCGCTTGAGGAAATCGCTCCCGGCGATCGGCTGCTGATCCGTCAGGGCGACGTGGTGCCGGTGGACGGCACGGTGGCCTCTGACGCGGCCTTTGTCGATACTTCGGCGCTGACCGGCGAGTCGCTACCGGTGCGGCTTGCACGCGGGGCCGAGGCCATGAGCGGCTCTACCAATGCAGGCGAGGCTTTCGACGTCACGGCGACCCGCGAGGCCAAGGACAGCACCTATGCCGGAATCGTCAGACTGGTCGAGGAGGCGCAGGCGTCCAAGGCACCGATGTCACGGCTGGCCGACCGATGGTCTCTGGGATTCCTGGCCGTCACCGTGACCATAGCCTTCGCTGCCTGGTGGTTCACCGGCGACCCCATCCGGGCCGTCGCCGTTCTGGTCGTGGCGACGCCCTGTCCGCTGATCCTCGCCGTTCCTGTGGCGCTGGTCGCGGGCCTGTCGCGAGCCGCGCATTTCGGCGTGCTGATCAAGGGCGCGGGGCCACTCGAAACGATGGCGCGGATCCGCACGCTCATCCTCGACAAAACCGGAACGCTGACGGATGGCCGCCCGAAGATCGTGTCGATAAATAGTGCGGATGGCATGGACGAGGACGACATCCTGCTCTTTGCGGCATCCCTCGATCAGGCCTCCAAGCACCCAGTGGCACAGGCCGTCGTCGCCGCCGCGAAGGAGCGGGGCTTCTCTCTACCCGTTCCGTCAGACGTGGCGGAGATTCCGGGCGAAGGCGTCGTCGGCTATGTCGAAGGCCGGAAGATCATCGTCGGCGGGGATGCCTTCGTCGCATCCCGCGTCGGACGGCGGCCCGGCGATCATTCCGCCATCGCCGCTGGTTCGGTCCTCGTTGCTGTCGCGGTCGACGGGCACATGGTAGGGCATCTCGTCATGTCCGATCCCCTGCGCGACGGCGCGGGCCAGATGCTGGACGGGCTGCGGCGCGAGGGGATCGCGCGTATCCTGCTCGCGACCGGAGACCGCGCTGACGTGGCCGAGCGTGTCACCGAAGGGCTTGGGCTCGACGGTCTGCGGGCCGGGCTGACACCGGACCAGAAAGTGTTGCTCGTTCTCACCGAGCGCAAGAACGGCCCGGTGATGATGGTGGGCGACGGGGTCAACGACGCGCCCGCGCTCGCAGCGGCAGACGTGGGCGTCGCCATGGGCGCACGGGGCGCGGCGGCCTCGGCGGAGGCGGCGGATGTCGTGCTGCTTGTCGACCGTATCGACCGCCTCGGGCCAGGGATCGAGATCGCGCGCGGCGCGCGCCGCATCGCTGTCGAAAGCGTTGTCGCCGGGATCGGCCTTTCGGTCATGGGCATGATCGCGGCGGCTTTCGGCTATCTCACTCCGGTGCAGGGGGCGCTCCTGCAGGAGGTCATCGACGTTGCAGTGATCCTGAACGCCCTCCGCGCGCTGCGCATCGCGCCCCATGAACCCACTATTCCGAAACCAAAGGCTGTCTCCTCCGGGCAGGATGACATCGCGCAAGGAGCCACGCCATGAGCCGCCTCTCGCATTCCGAAATCCACATGGTGCATCGCATCGGCTGGCTGCGGGCCGCCGTTCTCGGCGCGAACGACGGGCTGGTGTCGACGGCAAGCCTCGTGGTCGGCGTCGCCGCAGCAGGATCGGGAAAGCCGGAGGTCCTTATAGCGGGGCTGGCTGGCCTCGTGGCCGGCGCGATGTCCATGGCGGCAGGCGAGTACGTCTCAGTCAGTTCTCAGACTGACGCGGAAAACGCTGACCTTGCGCGCGAGACCCGCGAACTGGCGGAAACACCCGAGGCCGAACTCGAAGAACTTACCCAAATCTATGTCGAGCGAGGGCTGGACCGAGACCTTGCCGAAAAGGTGGCCGTGCAACTGACCGAACGTGACGCGCTCGGATCGCATGCCCGCGACGAGCTTGGCATCTCCGAGACCGTGACAGCCCGCCCGATCCAGGCCGCCTTGGTGTCGGCGCTGACCTTCGCCGTGGGTGCGGTGCTGCCCTTGATCGTCGTACTGGTCGTCCCGGATGCACGGATCGTTTTCTTGGTCGCCGTGTCGACGATCCTCGGCCTCGCGGTTCTTGGTGGATTAGGCGCTTCTGCTGGCGGTGCTGGTGTTATTCGAGGTGCTGCAAGGGTCACGCTCTGGGGTGCACTCGCCATGGCGGCGACCGCTGGAGTCGGTGCGCTGTTCGGGGTCGCCGTAGGCTAGGGAGTAGCCGAGGTCTCGGGCGGAAGCTTCCACGTTGGCGCGGGCTTCCACCTTGTGCCGATCTTCGAATGTGGCAATCGCTTTGGCGACGTCATTCTGCATTTTCTTCAGCTCGCTGAGCGACAGTACGTCGAGATCGAAAGCAGCCGTTGGTGCGGTCCGTGTCCTGAATATTCCGGTATCGATAGCCCGTCGCGGCAAGGCCCTGCATTCCGCAGCACGGAAGGGCAGGGGGGCGAGAGCCGGTGATAGCCACTTGGGCCGCTAGCGGCGTGCTGGGCTTTGGGTCAAACAGTCCCGATGGGCAAGGGGACATGGTCTGGCATGGGCTCCCCGTATCTCTCTGTCTCCTGGGCCATCCCTTCGACTGACAATCCCCTAATCCCGTTCGATCTCCTGCGCGCAACCCCGCGTCAGTCCGGGCCGTGTTGGCCGCCTTTGGCGTCCTGCCCGCTCCACCCCGGTCCTCTGGGGGTGTCCGGTGTCCATGCTGTCCACCGTGCACGCGTCACCCGACGGGCTTTTTCAGGGTCTTGTCGAAGGGACGGTCCCGAAGACAGGAAACACAGGAGCTTATCATGCAGAACATCGTCATCCTCGCCGGCAACATCGGTCAGACCCCCGAAGTCCGCACCACCCAGAGCGGCACCAAGATCACCAACTTCAGCCTCGCCACCTCGCGCCCCCGCCTCTCGGAAGGCCGTGTGATGCGCGACGAGAACGGCTACCGTGTCATGGACACCGAATGGCACCGCATCACCTGCTTCAACGGTCTCGGCAAGACGGTCGCGGAGCATTGCGAAAAGGGCATGAAGGTCCTCGTCCACGGTCGCATTCACTACACCAAGTGGATCGACAGCATGGGGAACGACCGCTACGGCTGCGAGATCATCGCCGAGAAGGTCGACTTCCTGAGCCGTCCGAAGTCGGCCGAGAACGAAAACCCCGAGCTGGTCGACCGCGACGACGAGATCCCGTTCTGAGGAACGGGGTCTCCCCCTCGGGCCCGGCGGGTTAAACCGCCGGGCTAAAAGTCTCTTCGGGCCACTGGAAAAGGCACCCACGCTTGCCTTCCGGTGCTGAGCGCCTTGAATGCGCCTAATTGTTCAACATGCGCACGAGCTAGATTTCGTCTTTGGTTCTGGTCGCGCCGTGACTGCGATACGCGTCGAGCATCAACCGCGTATATTCGGCCGTGCTCTGGGTCACGGTGCCCAAACCGGGCCATGCGAACAACGGATCCGACCAAGTAACTTCCAACTCAATCTCGATCCCAAGCAGTGCGGCCACTTTGATCGCAGCGGTCGGCTCCTTGTCCTCGGGCCAGTAGTGATCCTCGAAGGAAACAACCACGTCGAGATCGTCATCAACCCAGATTTCGGCCAGACTCGCTCCCATGCGCTCGCTGGCATTGGTCGCATCCTCGAACAGGGCAGCCCGGATCAAATGGGTCACCTGGTCACTGTTGAGGTCAAGCCTTGGCCGCGGATCTATAATTGACACGATGGGTTCAATCTCTTGCCTTTCGGCGCGGGATTGGACTGGCACTGGTTTTTCATCGGTCGGTTCCAGCCAGAAGGCTTCTGGAAAAATGTTGATTGGTGATGCGCCGCAGCTGGGGCAGTGCCATTGGTTTCCAGCGATCTGTGGGCCGGTGATCTCTGAGTTGCAGTGAAGGCAGTACCAGAGGTTCGATTCCTCCATCTCCAAGAACGGGTGCCGCACATTTCCTTCCGCATCCGGCTTTGTGGCGCGCCGTGGCCAATCGGCAAATCGCCGCGCCTTGACGCTCTGCATCAATTCCCTCGCAATCCCGATGGCTTCTTCACGTAGCACGCGATCGTTCATCGGGCTGGTCTGGGCATGCTTGATGTCGATCTCGACACGAGGGGCGGCCAAAGGGTTTTCTGGCAGCACGATCTGCCAACCCTCACCATCCATGCGGACGTCACCAAGCATTGTTTTCAGTTCGTATGGATGCCCCCGTACTTCTCCTCGAGTGACGGCATCGGGGCTTCCGAAGATATGGTCGAAGGTCGCACCCTCGTAGGAAGTGATCCGTTCCACGAAGGCCTTGATCGTGGCAACTTGTGCTTCGGAGGGAACCCACTCTCCTTTGGCGCTGCCTGTCAACGCATTCCAATGAGCAAAGCCCATTCGACTGGCAACAAAGTCGAGCGCTACGTGCTGTGGTTGACCCGTCGCCCTAGCGTAACGCTTCGCCAGTAGTTTCAAAGTCTTGAGCTTAGTGTTCTCTGTCATGATCCATGTCCAAGCCGGATCTGACTAGGTGCCCGCTGCTAATCAGACCCGCCGATGGCATGAGGTCTGCTGTTCGAAATTAAGATCGCTGCAAAGCTTCGCGTGGCGGGCACACCGGCCTGCGAGAAAGGCCTTGTTTAACCTCTGCCATTTTTGAACGCAGGTCAACACCAGCGAGTTGCGGGCGTGCGGCGCCTCCGACTTAGCGCCGTTTGCCCGAGAGAGTTTGAGGTTGGCCGGTTTCCCGGTGACGGGTTGAGGGCTGGGAGAGTGGCTCCCGGCGCCTGTCGCGGAGGAATGCCGATGGGCGTTGTGGAAGTTCTGGATGCGGTACAGCCGACGCGGGCTGGTGGCTGGAAAGTGGATGTGAGCCGGGGTGACCGGAATGGGCGGGTGTCGTCCGAATGGTTCAACAGGCCGGATGACGAGCGGTACCTGTCGCTCGACGATCTCTGGGCCAATGTGAAGGGTCGCTCTGAGCGCAGCCGCAGCCGGGTGGTGCAAACCGCCGACATCCGTGTCGAGGCAGCGCGCGACAGTGCAGAGCGGCTGCACTTGGTCCTGCCGAAAGCGCATGAGCCGATCGCACCCACGCACTGGGCCTTCGGCCAGCTTGCCAGCATCGTCGGTGCCCCGGCATCCTACCTGCGGCAGCTTCCCGCGCCTCTGGCGGGGATCAACCTGCAATACGGTTTGACCAACCACCGCGCCGAGCAGGTGAAGACCTTCGAGACCGAGGATGGCCGCACGGAACTGCGCGCCGTGACCGGTCCCGACTACGGCCGCATCCATGACTTCGAGCTTGTCGAGGCGGTTCAGCGCATCGCGGGCAATGGCACGGGCGATACGCGCTGGAAGGTACCGGGTGTGCTGGATTGGTCGACCGGGGTCTACAACCCCGATGTCGAAATCAGCCGCGACACGACCACGCTCTACGCCTCGGACCGCGATGTCTTCCTGTTCCTGGTCGATGATCGCAACCCGATCGAGGCGGGCAAGCTGGCGGACGGCTCCCCCGATCTCTATTTCCGGGGCTTCTATTGCTGGAATTCCGAGGTGGGCGCGAAGACCCTCGGCATGGCGAGCTTCTATCTGCGGGCGGTGTGCCAGAACCGCAACCTCTGGGGCGTCGAGGATTTCCAGGAGATCAAGATCCGTCACTCGAAATACGCCGCTTCGCGCTTCGCACATGAGGCCGCGCCCGCGTTGACGCGGTTTGCCAATTCCTCGCCGCAGGGGTTCGTGAACGGCATCAAGGCGGCGCGCCAGCAGATCGTGGCGCGCAGCGACGCGGACCGCGCGGATTTCCTGCGCAAGCGCGGTTTCTCGAAGGCCGAATCCGGCAAGATCATCGAGAAGGTGCTGATGGAGGAAGGCCGCCCGCCCGAGAGCATCTTCGATTTCGTGCAGGGCATCACGCGGCTCGCTCGCGACAAGACTCAGCAGGATGCACGCCTCGACATGGAAGGGCGCGCCAAGAAGCTCCTCGACCGCGTTGGCTAATGTGGCGACCGGAGGCGATATCGCCTCCGGTCTCGTTCCTGTTTCATCGATCTGCTACCGTGCCCGAAATGTTTAGGTGTTGGAAGTACGCGCATGGAAGAAATCGATTGGTCAGATCGTGCATTTTATGATGACGGCGAATGGGTTACCTGGTCGGAAATCGACGAGCAGCTTCGCTACAAGGAGTGGGGCGCAAAATACCCGAACGCGATTAGGTCTATGATCCCATATTTTGAGGATCTCCTGTCCCTCGCGGAAAGCTACCACCTCGAGACCGGCCTTCACCTCTCTGTCTACGGCGATATCGGTGAGCTGTTTGGTGCTATCACGTATGGTATCAAGCTGAACAAGACCTATGCCCAGGGTGCTGACGGAAGACTTGGCAATGATCATGTCGAGGTCAAAACCATTACGCCATTCAAGACAAAGGATGTGGTTGTGGTCGATACAAATGGGCATTTCAACAAGCTCTTGGTTGTAAAGATCAACGAGGATTTTCAGGTCTCGGGTCGGATGATCGACCGAAAAGATCTCCCAAAGCGCGAAGGGCGCTACTTGCGGGTTCGATGGAGCGATTTACCAACGCCGAAATGATCGACCCGTTCAGCGACAGAGAGTCCGAGGGGGTGGTTTGGTCTTTGACGGTTTGAAGCGGGGAGAGAGGCTCTCCGCACCGTCGGAGATATGCCCATGTTCGACCTTCCTCTCCAAACTCAGCCGGAAACGCAGAAAACAGGTTTGCCGCCGAGCCTCCTGACCGTTTTTGCAGATCAAGACTTGCCGTTCGCACTCACGACGGCTTGCCATGCGCCCGCAGCTCTCATGTCCGGGCAGGCACACCCCAAGGTACTGGAGCGGTTTGCCACGCTGGCCGAGGCCATGCAGGGGGCAATCGTTCACGCCGAAGATATCACACCTGAAGACGCTCCGCGCATCCTGGCAATCCTCGATCGGGAGGGCCGTCTCGTTCTGGCCGGAGCTACCTGTGATGGCGGGGTCGCATGGTGCCACCCGGTCTCGGATGCCGCCGAAGCCCGCGCCGTCGTGTCCGAGGCCAGCCAGACCCGCGCGCAGGCCATGCGGGCGGCCGAGTGGCATGAACATAGCCTCGCGCGACGGCTGCGGCACCACGCCGACGTTCTCGATGCCCGTCTTGTCGATCCGCTCTGGCGTGTCTTCGCGTCTCGCGCCCTGCAGATCGCGGCGTGACGCCCGAGAGTCAGAGAAGGGCAGGGGAGGATGTGAGCCTAGGAGGACGAGAGAGAGCCTCGGGGTTCAGATCCTTTCCCTCATTTCGGAGTTTCCAATGTCCAAGATCGAACCCACCTTGGCCGCGCCGATGGCGCCGTCCAGGATTGATTTCGCCGCCGTGCTGGCTCGGCAGGCCGAGCGCGACGCGCGGATCGCAGCTTTGCGTCCGGCCAACAAGGAGCGCCTCTTCGATGGCCTGACTGCCGCGGGCATCACCCATGTGACCGTGAGCTTCGACGGTTATGGCGATAGCGGCCAGGTTGAAAGCATCGAATTCTACGCTGGCGAGACCGAGGTTGCTTTCCCCAAGACCGAGATCGCCTATGCCGCATTGACCTGGGACGACCCGGAGGTCGAGATGCGGGCGCTCTCGCTCGAGGATGCCGTGGAGCAACTGGCCTACGACTTGCTCTCCGACACCCATGGCGGTTGGGAAAAAAACGACGGGGCTTACGGCGAATTCTGCTTCGACGCGCTCGCTCGCACCATCCACCTCGAGTTCAACGAGCGCTTCACCTCGTCCGAACTCTACACACACGATTTCTGAGGGGGCGGCGATGGCACATCCGTACCACCACGCCCTGTCCTCGGTGAAGAAATGGGGCGGCACGGTCGAGGATTACCTCGCCGTGCATTCCTGGTTCGACCAGAGCAAGGAGATCACAGCCGATTTTCGGCACCGGGCGTTGCGCCACCATGCTGAGGGCATCTTCATGGCCGAGACAATCTTTGGTCCGACGCTTACGCTCTCCACCGGACGCATCATCCCGACCCGGTGGGTCGGCGAGCAGCATGTTAAGGAGGACCTCGGCTTCATCCCGAGCTTCGCCGATTGGGTGAAGGCCATTCGGCCCGAGCCTTGGATGGGTCGGACCGAACGGATCGAGGCAAAGGTCGATCCGCATCTCGCTTCGCCCGTGGTCGAGGTCATGTGACATGACCGATCCCACTTATCGACGTCTTGGCTTGCCGCCGACCGCTTCGCGACTGGCAGTGGTTCGCGCGGCGGTCCGGGCGCTACACCCCGACACGCGCGCTGTTTGCAGTCTCCGGCTGGCGCGCAAGCGCTTCTACCGGCAGATGCTCTGCGCTCATGCCGCACGGCAGGCGGCGGGCGACACGCCGACCGGCTGATCGTTCCCAACTACCCCTTCATCCCAATCGATCGCCCGGCCTCCTGGCCGGGTCTTCCCCATTAAGGAGGTCCCCATGGCGGATTGCTTCACCCATTTCTCATGCCTGATCGACGTCGGCAGCCCCGACAAGGCCGCCCGCGCGCTCGTGCTGTTTCAGGAACTTCGCGCTGCGGATCAGGACGCTGACGACCCAGATGTCGCTGGCTTCGATCTCGTGCACCAGGATGCCCCCGAGGGCAGCAGCCTCTGGATCCATGACGACGAACACGGCGATGTCGAAGCCGTCATCCGCTTCGTCTTGCGGCTCGCCGAAGACCTCGACCTCACCGGCCTTTGGGGGTTCCAGTATGCTCTGACCTGCTCCCGGCCGCGGCTCGACGCCTTTGGCGGCGGTGCGCATGCCATCGATCTTGGCGCTCGTAAATCCATCGGCTGGTCCAGCACGCAAGAATGGTTGGTCGCGGCGCTGAACGGGGAGGACGTCGATGCCTGAGATCATCTGCACCACTGTCTACCAGTTCTCCGAGCTCTCGGATGCAGCCAAAGAGAAGGCACGATGCTGGTATCGCGACCTCGGGCCCCACGACGACTGGTGGGACGCGGTCTATGAAGATTTCGAGCGGGTCTGCGAGATACTCGGCATCAGCCTGAAGACCACGCCCGTCCGCCTGATGAGCGGCGGGACGCGCCAAAAGCCCTGCATCTGGTTCTCCGGGTTCTGGAGTCAGGGCGACGGGGCCTGTTTCGAAGGATACTGGTCCCACGCCAAGGGCGCGGCCGCGCGCATTCGGGACTACGCGCCCAAGGACGCGACGTTGCACGGCATCGCCGACCGCCTGCAGGCCATCCAGCGGCGAAACTTCTACAAACTCGCCGCCGAGGCCAGCCACCGCGGCCGCTACTACCACGAATACTGCATGTCCGTGGACGTGACGCGCGACAGTCCGACGTGGCAGCCGCCGACCGAGGACGCGGAAAAAGTCGTGACCGAGGCCCTGCGCGATCTGGCCCGCTGGCTCTACAGCCAGCTTGAAGCCGAATTCGACCACCTCACCTCGGACGAGGCCATCGAGGAGGGGATCATCGTCAACGCGTATACGTTCACGGAAGGAGGGCGGCGGTTCGGATAACAGTGATCAAAGCGTAAGGTTCATTTGATCTTTACAGTAAGTCCATATGGACTATATTGAGGCCAATGGAGGACGCCATGTACGTTGCAGAGAAAATCCGGGAACCCGCACAGATCAACGCCGTCGCGTTGAAAGCTTATGCACGCGTAGCCGATGCTTGGGGTCTCAGTCTCAAGGAAGCAGCTGGCCTTGCCGACATGTCAGAGAGCACGTGGAAGCGCGCCAAGAAGCCGGATTTCGCCGGAGAGCTCACCAAGGACCAACTGCTGCGGCTCAGTGCGGTGATCGGCATCTACAAGTCGCTCGAACTCTACTTCTCCGAGCCGCTCGCGCGAAGCTGGTTCACCCGACCGAACACCGGCCCGCTGTTCGGGGGCAGCCGTCCGGTTGACACCGCCATCGAAGGTGGCTTGCCGCAGATCCTCGCGGTGCGGACCTATCTCGATGCGTTGCGTGGTGGGGCATGAAGCAGACCGAGGTTTCAGATCGCGGTCTCGTTCGTCTCCTGCCTGCCACCTACCACAAGCCGCCATCCCTGCGCGGTCTCGTCGATACCGATGACGAGATGGAGATCTTGGCAGAGATCGAGGGCCTGACCAGTGGACGTCTACAGGCCGAACGCGGGCGCAACCCACATCTGGACCCGCGCGAACTCGCTTGGCAACGCCGTAGCCGCGATCTGCGCATCTATGGGGACAGTCACGTCAACGCAGCCTTCACTTACACCCGCGCCGGCGGAAACCGCTTCAACGCCGAGGAGCGCGGCGCTTGGTACTGCGCATGGGATGTGATGGTTTCTGTCAGCGAAGTGGCCTGGCACCGCACACGCGAACTCGGCTTTACCGGCAGCTTCCACGACAGCGCCCGCTATGTGGAATTGCTGGCCGACTTCATCGGCGTCTTCAACGACATGACCGATGAGGCAGGTCATCCGGCGCTGCATCCGGATCCGGCTGTCGGGTATCCCGAGGGCCAAAGCCTGGCACAGCATCTGCGTCGGGGCGGATCCAAGGGCCTGATTTACCCTTCGGTCCGGGCTCCTGCACCGGGCGGGAATTGCCTGGTCTGCTTCGAGCCCCACGCAATTCAGAACGTTCGTCCGGGCGCGTCTTGGGATCTTGTTTGGGATGGGACACCGCACTACTCGATTGCGGCTGTCAGCTAATCCGCAAAACCGTAATTGCCCCGGAGGCCTATAAGGATGGCAACGCCTGATATTGAAAGCCCTGACCGCACCGATCTCAAGCAGATCGACCATGCGCACTTCTTTGAAGCGATGGACTCGCCGCCTTTGCCGACCGAAGCACTGCGCTCTGCCTTTCGTCGGGCGAAAACGCGGTCATTTCAGCGAAACGCAGGGCTTGGAAGCGCCGACTGAGTTCACCCGTCTTCGGCGCCTTCCATCGACGCGATGAGGATGGCCAACGCAAAGCGCCCCTCGCGACGGTGCTGGGCGTGGCTCAGCCCAGGAGCTTCAACAAGGCGTCGCGATGCGTGGCATGTTTTTCGGGGTTGTCGCGCTTCAGTTTGTTCAGGTTGAGGACTTTCCACTTCACGGCCGGTAGCTCAGCGGCTTGCGAGCGGTTGATCGCCGCAAAGTCAGGCTCGCCGTCCTGAAGCGTCAGGAGGAACTGCCTCGCCTTGTCATCGAGCCTCGATTGCAGATCGGCGACCAACTTCAGGCGTGTCGCCAAAAGTGTAGTGAGAGGGACGGGTGTTCTGGTCATGCCCTCGAATTCCCGTGCGTAGGGTTGCTCGAGATCGATCAGGTTCGGATCGAGAAGCTCATGCGCCGGTCGTGGCGAACTGGCGACATAGATCAGGAAGGTGTGGAAGAGGTCGTGCGTCACACCCTCGTTTTCGTAAAGGAGCGTGACGTCGTAGAGATCCCGTGGATGCTGCCTGTCGAGGGCAGCGTGCAGTTTGCCAGCGAACAGGTCCTCGAACGAGACGATCTGCATTTCGGCATAGCCATAGGCATCTTCCACGGCTGCAGAGACGGTCCGGATCTCCGGGTCGTGGACGACGCCACGGGTCACAGGCGAGGTTTCGATCTTGATCTCGGCATTCCCAAAGCGTGCCAGCAGCCGCGTGGCCCCGCCGCCGCCCCCTTGGATGCGCTGAGATTTCGCGCCGCGAATGCCGGTCTCGATGGCGGCCGCGATGCGATCCATCGCGGCATTGATCTCGTCCAGGCTCTCGGCGCGGTCCTTGATCGGAAGATAGGTCAGGTCGATGTCGACCGACAACCGTGGCAGATCTCGGTAAAATAGGTTAATGGCCGTCCCGCCCTTGAGCGCGAAGACGTTCTCGTCCGCGACATGTGGCAGAACGCGCACCAGCAGTGCAACCTGGGCTTCATAGGTCTCACGCGCCACTGTCGACCTCCGGTTTCACGAAATCTTCCGGCACCATGATCCGATAGCGCGGGTGGATTTTGCCACCTCGGACTAGGGCTCGGTCACCGCTTCCGAGATCGAAGGCCTGCGGGTCGATCCGTTTGCGCCAGGGATGATCGTGGCGGTCGGCGAAGACGAAGAACAGACGCTTTACCTTGATCTTCTGGCACGCTTGTAGGAGGTCGGAAATCAGCCTTGGGCGCAGGGTTGTCAGGCTCTCGAAGACCATGTCGAGCGTGTGGAAACTCTCATGGTGGGGCAACTCGTCCATGGCTTCCAGGATTGCGCGCTCCGGCGTCGACATTGTCAGACCCCAGTCCCATGGCTGGCCTGTCGTTTTGCCCTCGATCACACCCAGCTTCTGATCGGTGAACAAGGAACGGGGGCGGATATTGATCGGGGCATCCGTCGGCAGTTTGATCAGCCAGTTCGGGACCTTGTCCCCGTAGACCCAGACTGGAGCGCTTTCCCCCAGGCGGAGGTAATGGGCATGTCCTTGTTCACCGAGTGCCGTCGTGCTCCCGACATGCAAATCATGACCCATGATATGTTGCATCGAAAGGATGCAGGTCTTCCAGTCGATGCTGTTGGACGCCTGCATATTCGGGACTGGCCGGCGGAAGACGCCGCGTGCGATGCGCTCCAGCCAGCCGCGTTTCACATAGTCACGGAAGCTCTCATAGGCGATGCCTTGCGAGACGAGCCATGCCGCATCGACCAGATACCCGGCGGGTACGGCATCGAGCAGTTTCTTCAGATTCTGTGACCTTGCGGTGTCCATGATGCCTAAAGTGACAGATTTTCAAAGAGACATCTACAGGTTTCTTTGATGAGAATGTTTTTCCAGCGTTATGGACGCTTCTATCTCACCATTTCCAAAGAACTGAGGGACTAGCCCCAAGGGGTGTGAGATCTGAAGACGCTGGGTTGAGAGACGGCTACGACTTGCGGTGGTTACCGAAGGTCGCAGCGGTGCACCTCCCGGCGTGCCGCCGGAACCAGACCTTGGTCCTTCGGACAGGAGCTTGACCGAGGCTGATGTCCCGAAGGTCCAGTCTGCCAACCTACAGCTTGGCAGCTGCGCTCGGTTTGCCAAACCGCGGTATGGCAGAATCTCCGGCAGGTCGGAGCCAGCCGGTGCCGTTCTCACCTGTTCCCGTCGATCCACTTCGACATGAGCCCCCTGTCGCGGAAGCATTCGTCCGGAACGGCGCGCCTTTTGATCCGGGCGAGTTTTTCAGCGAAGGCCACCTGCTTGGACGTGGGCAGCCGGTCCATGTCCGATACCGGTTTCAGCTGGGCCTGAGCCTCGATCCAAGCGCTCAAAGATCGCCGGTCTTGCTGAACCTCCCAGGGCAGGAGCGTCCGGTTGCGCAGGGCGAGCGACCGCGCATAGGCGATCTGCTTGGGCGTCGCGGGCAGGGCGTGCGTGGTGCTTTCCATTGGGAAACTCCCTTTCTGGCTGGTTCTGAAAATAGAACATAACAAGAACATAATCAAGCCAAGCGTCGGGAACAACTTGGTGCGAGAGGGAGAGAGGGGCCGGGAAAGATCAGGTCCGAGGCTGCCCGAGAGAGGGTGTACGGGCCTGATCCTGTCCTTCATTCCGGAGTTTCCCGATGACCCATCTTGCCCCTGTTGCGCAGGCGTCCTTGCCTGCGCCCATTGTCCCGTTGGCAGCAAATCCTGCCCCTGCGATCGTTGCTGTTGCCGAAGCGCTGCAGCCCGATCTGGCGCAAGGGCTTCAGATCGACGCGCTGCGCCTGCGCCGCGAGATGGAACATGCCTTTGGCGGTTCCGATGCGACCGGTACCTGGGACTGGAAGCTCGCCTATGAGGCGGGCGAGGTGGCGCTGATCCTCTTTCTGCGAAAGTTCGGTCGGGCGCTGCTTGCGCGTGCCGGCTCGCCTGCGGCGCTCTTGCCGATCCTCGCCAAGGTGGCAGGCCTCTTGCCCACGCACACCCGGCGGTCGGAAGAGATGGAGCGCTTTCAGCAATTCTCGACGCCGCTGCCCATGGGGCTCGCGGCTGTGGCGGCAGCACAGATCACGCCCCGTGATCTTGTCCTAGAGCCGTCTGCCGGGACCGGGCTTCTGGCGATCCTCGCCGAGATCGCCGGCGGCACTCTGGCTCTGAACGAGTTGGCGGACACCCGCGCCGATCTTCTGCGCCTGCTGTACCCGGCCCGACCGGTCACCCGGTTCGATGCCGCGCAGATCGACGATCATCTCGATGCCTGCTCAAGCCCGAGCGTCATCCTGATGAACCCGCCCTTCTCGGCGGTTGCACATGTCGATGGTCGGACGACCGAGGCGACGGCGCGGCATCTGCGCTCGGCCCTCGCGCGTCTGGCCCCCGGCGGACGGCTCGTCGCCATCACCGGAGCCGGTTTCGCGCCGGATGCGCCGGCCTGGGCCGAGACCTTCGGCCGTCTGACCGAGACGGCCCATCTCATTTTCACCGGCGCGGTGTCGGGCGCAGCTTTCGCCAAGCACGGCACCAGCTTCGAGACGCGGATTTCTGTCTTCGACAAATGCCGCGGCGGCGAGCCGGGCGGCACCACCGCAGACCTGGCGCGCCCGATATCTCCTGATGTCGCCAGCCTGCTGTCGCTGATCACTACCCATGTCCCCCCGCGCCTCGAACTGGCGCAGGTCGCACCAGCCGGGCAGGGCCCCACTTCCCCCTTCCCGGGAAATCCTGCCCGCACCAC
>NZ_DFRG01000191.1:5472-8637 GCF_002378135.1 Thioclava sp. UBA3469 | reverse complement strand
CACGGTAGACTTTCACCTACGTCGGTTTTCAAGACCGGTGCATTAAACCACTCTGCCACTCCTCCGACCGGCTTCGCTTAGACCGCTTCACGCGATTCTGAAAGTCTTGCGCGCCGTTTTCCGCGCGTAGGCGTTGGGGCAGCTTTTCACGGGCTCTGCAAATCGCTAGGATCGCGCGTAACGCATGGCGCAAGCGGTGCAGACGCGCAGGCAAGAGGCGGGCAAACCGCGCGAAAAGGGGCACAGGATGACTGAGCAGAAGAAGATGACGCGCAAGCGGGTGACGGGCTTTGCCCTGATGCTGGGCGCGGGGATCGCGCTGGCAGGCTGTCAGGAAAGCGGCGGCTCCCCGTTCGGGATGTTCAAGAAGAAGCCTGCGGACGAGACCGTAAGCCCCGGCGACGCCGAGACCGTCACCGAAAACGGCCAGAAGATGATCGAGCGCGACGTCGAAGCGCCGCAGGTCTTCTCGGTCGACGAAAAGGGCCTCTGGGACGGGCGCCCCTCGCTGGGCGGCGTCTGGGTCGCGCATCCGAACGTGAAAGACCCCGAGCGGGTGATCATCCGCAACCCGTCGAACGGCAAATTCGTGATCGGGGCGCTGTTCAAGCGCGAGACCGACAATCCCGGGCCGAAACTGCAGGTCAGCTCGGATGCGGCCGATGCGCTGGGGCTGCTGGCGGGCGCGCCGACCGAGCTCTCCGTCGTGGCGCTGCGCCGCGAGACGGTTCCGGTCAAGGAAGACAAGCCCGCGCCGCTCGTCGACAAGCCGGTGATCGCGGCCCCTGAAGAGGTGGAGCAGAAGTCGCTCGACGAGGTGACATCGACCGCGGCGGCCGGCATCGCCAAGGCCCAAGGCACGCCGAAGCCCGCAGCGAAACCAGTCAAGCCCGCAATCGGCGCGGCCCCTGCCCCGGCGCCCGCCCCCGCAGCCCCGGTAGCTGCAGCAACTCCGCAGCCGAGCACGCCGAAAATGAGCACCGGCGCAGGCTATATCCAGATCGGCATCTTCTCCGTCGAGGCGAATGCGAAACGCGCCCAGAGCCAGATGGCCAAGGCGGGCGTCATCGCCGAGATCAAGAAGGAACAGAGCCACTCCAAGACCTTCTGGCGCGTGATCGCGGGCCCTGCGCCCACGAAATCCGACCTCGACGCGCTCAAGACCAAAATTCACGGACTGGGCTATCCTGACGCCTACCCCGTCTCGAAATAGGACTACGCAGAAGATATGACCTTCATTCGCCTGATCGCCGCCACGCTTGCAGCCTGCCTGTTCGCCCTGCCCGCCGCCGCCTTCGACACCAAGGCCCATGCGGCTTGGGTCTATGACCTCTCGACCAAGACCGTCCTGATGGCGAAGAACGCGGATATCCCGCTGCCCCCGGCGTCCATGTCGAAGCTGATGACGCTCGATCTGCTATTCGAGGCGCTGGAAGACGGCCGGGTCACGATGGACACGACCTTCCCGGTCTCGGAGCACGCGCAGTCGATGGGCGGCTCGACGATGTTCCTCAATACGACCGACCGCCCCACCGTGCGCGATCTGATCCAGGGCATCATCATCAACTCGGGCAACGACGCCTGCGTCGTGGTGGCCGAGGGGCTGGCGGGCTCGGAGTCCTCCTTCGCCGATCTGATGACCGAGCGCGCGCATGAGCTGGGCATGAAGAACTCGATGTTCGCCAACTCGAACGGCTGGCCCGACCCGGGTCAACGCATGTCGGTCCATGATCTCGGCATCGTCGCGAGCCGGATCATCACCCATTTCCCGCAATATTATCACTTCTTCAGCGAGACCCATTTCAACTATAAGGATCGCGCCCCGGCCAATGCCGAGAACCGCAATCCGCTCCTGGACATTCGCGCCGCCGACTGGAAGGCCGATGGCATGAAAACCGGCCACACGCAGGAAGCGGGCTACGGCCTCGTGGGCTCCGCCGTGATGGGCGAGCGCCGCATCGTCTTCGTGCTGGCAGGCATGCCCTCCGAGCAGTCGCGCCGGTCGGAAGGCGAAGCGGTCGCGAACTGGGCCTTCCGTCAGTTCGTGATGAAGGACGTGGCGAAGGCGGGCACCCAGCTCGCCGAAGCGCCGGTCTGGCTGGGCGGCAAATCGACCGTCGGCCTTGCGCCGAAAACCGATCTGTCGCTGCTGGTTCCCGCGGGTTCGAAGGACAAGGTAACCGCCGAGGCCGTGTTCAAAGGTCCGCTGCAGGCACCGATCAAGCAAGGTCAGGAAGTCGGCAAACTGGTGATCACCGTGCCGGGCCTCGACAATGCCAACGAAGTGCCGCTCGTCGCCACCGAGGACGTCAAGAAAGGCGGCTTTGTCGTGCGCGTGAAAGCGGCGCTGGCGCGGCTGTCGGGCAAGGCGTTCGAGGCGGCGATGGAACGGGTGAACAGCTAAGCGCGCATGTTCATCAGCTTCGAGGGGATCGACGGATCGGGTAAATCCACACAGGCGCGGATGCTGGCCGAAACCCTGCGGGACGCGGGGCGCGAGGTCGTTCTGACGCGCGAACCCGGCGGCTCTCCGGGGGCCGAGGAAATCCGCCGTCTGGTGCTTGAGGGCGATCCCGACCGCTGGTCCGCAGAGACCGAGATCCTTCTGTTCACCGCCGCCCGCCGCGACCATCTGGAGCGTGTGATCGAACCGGCGCTCGCCGCAGGCAAGGTCGTGATCTGCGACCGTTTCGCGGATTCGACCCGGATGTATCAAGGCCTCTCGCGCGGCGATCTGCGCGCGGTGGTCGATCAGCTCCACGCCCTGATGATCGGACGCGAACCGGACCTGACCGTGCTGATCGACATCGACCCGGCTGTGGGGCTGTCGCGCGCCAAGGGGCGGCAAGGCACCGAGGAGCGGTTTGAGGATTTCGGCGTCGGCCTGCAGGAAAAGATGCGCGCGGGTTTCCTGTCGCTGGCGAAAGAATTCGCGCCCCGCTTCCGCGTGATCGACGGCGCGCGCGAGGCCGATGCGATTGCCGCCGATGTGCTGCGTGCCGTGCAGGCGGAACTGCAGAGCTAAGGGCAGCGCCAGACCCTCGGGTGGGCGCTTCGCAACGTTGATGGCTTGGCGTTTTATCTCGAAAGCCCAGGAAAACCCGCGTGCCCGCGATGTCATCGCCAATGCGCCCTCCCGGTGGGAGGGTCGGGCGCGGCCCGGGG
>NZ_DFRG01000191.1:3509-5152 GCF_002378135.1 Thioclava sp. UBA3469 | reverse complement strand
GCCCGGGGCTGGTCGCCCCGCGCCGACAGCCTTCCGCAAAAACCCCGCTGGAAACCGCCCGCGCGCGCAACTAGAGTGCCGCCATGAGCCTCGCCGACCTTCCCGATCCGACCCTTGCGCCCGGTGCGCGACACCCGCGCGACACGCTGCGTCTGGTCGGTCAGACGCGGGCCGAGGAGGACTTCCTCGACGCCTTCAACATGGGGCGGCTGCATCACGGCTGGCTGCTGACCGGGCCGCGCGGTGTGGGCAAGGCGACTCTGGCTTGGCGGATCACCCGCTTCCTGATGACCCAGCCGGAGGACAATGGGCCGGGCCTGTTCGGCGAGCCGGAACAGCCCACCAGCCTCGATCCCGATCCGAACCACCCGGCGCTCAGCCGCATCCACGCCGGATCGGAGCCCGGCATCTTCGTGCTCAAGCGCGGCGCGAACGCCACCGAATCCGCGCTGTCGCAGGACATTCGTGTCGATGAGGTGCGCAAGCTGCGCTCCTTCCTGCATCTGTCGGCTGCCGAGGGCGGACGGCGCGTGGTGATCATCGACGCCGCCGACGAGATGAACACCCAGGCCGCCAACGCGGTGCTGAAACTGCTCGAAGAGCCGCCGCCGCGCGTCACCTTCCTGCTGATCGCGCATCAGCCGGCGCGGCTCCTGCCGACGATCCGCTCGCGCTGTCGCGAATTGCGGTTGGGCACGCTCACGCCCGATCAGATGGAAGCCGCCATCGCCGCCGCCGAAGAGGAAGGCGAACCGCCAGAGCTCGACCACCACGCGCTGGCCGCGCTGTCGGGCGGCTCCGTCGGTGCCGCGATCCGGCTGATCAATCAGGACGGCATGACGACCTATGCCAAGCTCGTCGATCTGATGGGCACCCTGCCCCGACTCGACCGTCTGGGCGCGCTGGCGCTGGCCGAAAGCTGTGTGGGCAAAGCGAATGAGAACCGCTTCATCCTCGTGCTCAACCTGATCGACCTGTTTCTGTCGCGTGCCGCACGCGCGGGCGTGATGGGCCCGGCGCATCCCGAAGCCGCGCCCGGCGAGGCGCAGCTTCTCGCACGATTGTCGCCTGACGATCAGGCAGCGATGAAATGGGCTGCCCTCCATCAGAGCATGGGCGCACGCGCCGCCCACGGTCGGGCGGTCAACCTTGACCCTGCCGCGCTCGTGATGGATATCGTCTTGGAGATCACAGCCGCCGCCTCCTGATGCGGCGCGAAAGGAGCCGATTTTGACCCTCCCGCCCGAGATCACAGACAGCCATTGCCATCTCGATTTCCCCGATTTCGACGGTGAGCGCGACGACATCATCGCCCGCGCCAATGCCGCCGGGGTGACGCGGATGGTGACGATCTGCACCAAGCTGAAGAACGAGCCCTCCGTGCGTGCCATCGCCGAGGCGCATCGCGGCGTCTTCTACGCGGCAGGCACGCACCCGATGAGCGTCGCCGAAGAGCCGATGGCCACGGTCGAAGAACTGGTGGCGCTCGCGAAGCACCCGAAGTTCGTAGGGCTGGGCGAGACTGGGCTCGACTATCACTACACCGCCGAGAGCGCCGAGGTTCAGAAAACCTCGCTGCGCCTGCATATCGAAGCCGCCCAGGAAACCGGCCTGCCGCTGATCATCCATTCGCGCGACGCCGA
>NZ_DFRG01000191.1:3041-3201 GCF_002378135.1 Thioclava sp. UBA3469 | reverse complement strand
GATCATCCATTCGCGCGACGCCGACGAGGACATGGAAGCGATCCTGACCGAGGGTATGAAGGCCAAGCCCTATTCCTGCGTCATGCATTGCTATTCCTCGGGGCCGCGCCTCGCGCAGGTCTCGGTCGATCTGGGCTTCTACCTGTCGATGTCCGGCATC
>NZ_DFRG01000191.1:2586-2732 GCF_002378135.1 Thioclava sp. UBA3469 | reverse complement strand
TTCTACCTGTCGATGTCCGGCATCGCGACCTTCCCGAAAAGTCAGGAAGTGCGCGACATCTTCGCCGCCGCGCCGCTCGAGCGGATCCTCGTGGAAACCGACAGCCCCTATCTCGCACCGCCGCCCTATCGCGGCAAGCGCAACGA
>NZ_DFRG01000191.1:1924-2281 GCF_002378135.1 Thioclava sp. UBA3469 | reverse complement strand
GCCCTATCGCGGCAAGCGCAACGAACCTGCCTATACGGCCCACACCGCCAAGGTCGGCGCCGATGTCTTCGGCCTGCCGCTCGAGGAATTCGCCGCCGCGACGCAGGCCAATTTCGACCGCCTGTTCTGGAAAGCCGCCGAGCATGGCGAGCGGGGGAGCATCGCTGCATGAGTCGGATGCGCTTCACGATCCTCGGCTGCGGCTCCTCGGGGGGCGTGCCGCGCATCGGCAACAATTGGGGCGACTGCGACCCGGCGAATCCGAAGAACCACCGGCTGCGCTGTTCGATGCTGGTCGAGCGGGTCGCCCAGTCGGGCACCACGCGGGTGCTGATCGACACCACGCCCGACATGCGC
>NZ_DFRG01000191.1:0-1617 GCF_002378135.1 Thioclava sp. UBA3469 | reverse complement strand
ATCGACACCACGCCCGACATGCGCCAGCAGCTGCTGACCGCGGGCGTGGGCGAGCTGGATGCGGTGGTCTACACCCATAGCCATGCCGATCACGTCCACGGGCTCGACGATCTGCGCCAGATCGTCTTCAACATGCGCACCCGCCTGCCCGTCTGGGCCGATGCCGATACCGAGGCCGCGCTGCTCGACCGTTTCGCCTATGCCTTCGTCCAGCCCTCGGACAGCAATTACAAACCGATCTGCGAGCTGAAATCGATCCATCGCGAGCGGCCCTTCCAGATTACCGGTGCGGGCGGCTCGATCGAGTTTCAGCCCTTCCGCGTCGAGCATGGCAATATCGACGCACTCGGCTTCCGGATCGGCGGGCTGGCCTATCTGCCGGACGTCTCGGACATTCCCGAAGAGGCATGGGCCTATCTCGAAGGCCTCGATTGCTGGGTGCTCGACGCGCTGCGCCGCACGCCGCACCCCACCCATGCGCATCTGGCCCGCGCGCTGGAATGGATCGAGCGTGCGCAGCCCGCGAGCGCGGTGCTGACCAACATGCATATCGACCTCGACCACGACACCGTCGCCGAGGAAACCCCGGATCACATCCGCCCCGCCCATGACGGGATGGTTCTGGATTTCGGTCTCTGATGAGCGTTCTGATCGACGTCATCCTGCCGGTCTTCCTCGTCATCGGCTTCGGCTATGTCGTGGCCTGGCGCGGGCTGTTCTCCGAAGGCGCGATCGACGGGCTGATGCGCTTTGCGCAGAACTTCGCGGTGCCGGTGCTGCTGGCACGCTCGATCGCCAATCTCGACCTGACGCAGAGCTATAACTGGGCGATGATGGCCGCGTTCTACGCAGGCGCACTGATCTCTTTCGCCATCGGCATCACCGGTGCGCGCATGATAGGCCGCAACGGCCCTGAGAGCGTCGCCATCGGCTTTGCCTGCCTGTTCTCGAATTCGCTGCTGCTGGGCGTGCCGATCACCGAGCGCGCCTATGGCACCGATGCGCTGTCGGGCAATTTCGCGATCATCTCGGTGCATTCGCCCTTCCTCTACACGATCGGCATCCTCGCGATGGAAATGGTGCGCTCGTCGGGCACCGGCACCTCGCTCGGGCGCGTCGGGCTCAACGCGCTGATCGGCGTGCTGCGGACCCCGCTGGTGATCGGCATCCTGACGGGCTTCGCGATCAAGATCCTCACCACGCTGACCGGCCAGCCCCTGCCCCATCCGATCCGCGAGGGGATGGATATGATGGCGCGCGCAGCGTTGCCTGCGGCCCTGTTCGGGCTGGGTGGCGTACTCTACCGCTATCGTCCCGAAGGCGACGCGAAAGCGATCGCGATGGTCACCGGCCTGTCGCTGATGCTACATCCGGCGATCACTTACGGGCTCGCGCATTTCGCCTTCAAGTTGGACTCGACCGCGCTGCGTTCGGCCACGCTGACCGCAGCGATGGCGCCGGGGGTCAACGCCTATCTGTTTGCGAATATCTACGGGGTGGCGCGCAGGGTCGCAGCCTCGGCCGTGCTGATCGCGACGGCGCTGTCGATTCTGACGATCTGGGGCTGGCTCGCGATCCTGCCGTGAGGTTTTAGGGGCTCTGCCCCCGTCGCCGTAG
>NZ_DFRG01000264.1:0-5385 GCF_002378135.1 Thioclava sp. UBA3469 | reverse complement strand
GACCGGGTGCAGCGTTTCCTCCACCCCGCTCTCATCGACGCTTTTCACCGGCACGGAGGCGCGGGAGCGCACGATCTCGACGCCAAGCGCACCGGGGCCGCGGTCGAGCTTTTCGATCCGCACGAAGACGCGCATCGCCTGCGGGCTGGCGAGGATACGTTCCGCCACGCCGGCTGCGAGCGTCTCCAGCAGGTTCACCCGCTCTTCGGCCAATTCCGCCGCGATCGCCTCGGTGATCCGGTCATAGGAGAGGATGCGATCCACATCGTCTTCGAGCGGCTCCGGCGTGGGCCGCACCTCCACCACCACGTTGAATTGCAGGCGCTGTGTGTGGCCACGCTCCTGCTGGAAGGCACCGATATCGGCCTCCACCACATGGTCGCGCAGCGAGATGCGATCCCGGGGGTCGGTCGGCGCAGAGGCCGCCGCCCGCGCTTCGGGATGCGAAAAGGCGAGGGAAATATCGGAACTCATGCGCGCCTCGGGAATTTTTCAGTCATGTCGAGCATAGAAAAAGGGCGGACCGAAGCCCACCCTCAACCGTCATTTCATCGCCCGCCCGCGACGCGGGCCCCTGAAAGCGCGGCCTCAGTTCGAGGCGG
This sequence comes from Thioclava sp. UBA3469, assembly GCF_002378135.1. Lineage (NCBI taxonomy): Bacteria > Pseudomonadati > Pseudomonadota > Alphaproteobacteria > Rhodobacterales > Paracoccaceae > Thioclava > Thioclava sp. UBA3469. The sequence continues at coordinate 4,783 of NZ_DFRG01000264.1, read as the reverse complement.
TGCGCACCGGGTTGGCGTAGAAGATGTGATGGCCGATCGACGCGGTTTTCGCGAAGCGGCGCGACCAGCTCGGGCGCACGGCGCGCGTGTGGAAGTAGGTCGCCCCATCGGTCAGCGAGCGCGGCGCGCCATCGATCATCGCCCGGGCGACTTTCGCGACTTCGGCGTAGGCGCCCTTGTTGCGGACGGTGTCGGAGCGACCGTCGCAATACCAGCTGAACTGGCAGGCGCGCGAATTGCCCTGATGGACAACGCCGCAGATCGAACCGGGGAAGCGCGGATCGTCGACACGGTTCAGGATGACCTCGGCGACGGCCTGCTGGCCCTTCACACCTTCGCCACGCGCTTCGAAGTAAAGCGCCTGCGAGAGGCATTGGAACTGCTCGCCACCCTTGGCAGCGGGTTGCGCGGCCAGCCACTTGGCCGAAAGGACTTCCGGCAGAGTCGCGTGTTTTTTCGAGCGTTCCGGCGCCATGGTGAGCGCGGTGACGCGTCGTTTGTCGATCGCGCTCATCGCGGAGCGCTCCGTCCACAGGACCGACATCAGTCCTTGTTCGGCGACCTCAGTGGGGTCGTTCGACTGGCTTACCGTGACTTCGGCACGCAAGCCTCCGGCGAGGGCGAGGAGGATGGCAGCACCCCCCGTCCAGCTTTTCAGCAGTGACATGGTATTCTTCCGATAAGGTCAATCGCCGCGCACCCCCCATTGAGCCGCGACGGCGCATCGCTTACCCGAGCGAGCTATCCATGTCTAGGTTTTCACGAAAAAATGCGCGACCCCCTACGGAGTCACGGCGGAATCTTGCCAAAATGCACGGTGATTTGCGTGCTATGTCCCTGTCGAATCGCATATCGCGACGCGCGAAGATTTGCCAATGGTATTTGAGAAAAACGGCCAAATTTTCGCCTCTGTGACCTTACCTCTAGGGAAAGGATCGTCCACGCGGCGCAAGGAGTGCGAAATGGGCAGCGGCGAGACGAGCGACCGGCACCCGGAAAGGCGAACAGGAGACATAATCGAATCCCGCAGCCCGGCAGAAGGCGATTGATTCGGGGTTTCCGCCATGTTCGCCGCAGACCGAGATCGTGACATCGGGCCGGGCGGAGCGTCCGCGCGCAGCCCCGATCAGCAGCAACTCCCCTACCCCTTCCACGTCGAGGATATGGAACGGGTCTTCGCTATAGACCTGCTGGTTCACATAGGTCGACATGAAGCGCCCCGCATCGTCGCGGGAGAGCCCGTAGGTCATCTGAGTAAGGTCATTGGTCCCGAAGGACAGGAAGGCCGCGTGTTCGGCGATCTCACCGGCGCGCAGGGCCGCACGGGGCGTCTCCACCATCACGCCGAGGCGGTAGGTGAAATCTTCCTTGGTCTCGGTGCGCACGGCGGCGGCGACCGCATCGACCCGAGTTTTCACGATCTCCACCTCGCGCGAGGCGGAAACGAGCGGGATCATGATCTCCGGCACCACCTCGGCGCCTCGACGGAGCGCCTCCACGGTGGCCTCGAAGATCGCGCGGGCCTGCATGTCGTAGATCTCGGGCACGGTCACGCCCAAGCGCACGCCGCGCATCCCCAGCATCGGGTTGAACTCGGACAGGGCCTCCACCCGGCGCGTGACCTCCGACAGCGGACGGTCCAGCGCCTCGGCCAGTTCGCGCATCCCCTCGCGGTCATGTGGCAGGAATTCGTGCAGCGGCGGGTCGAAGAGACGGATGCAGACCGGCTCGCCCTTCATCAGTTCGAACAGCGCGCCGAAATCGTCCCGTTGCATCGGCAGCAGCCGGTCGAGGGCGGCGCGGCGATCTTCCGGCCCGTCGGCGAAGATCATCTCGCGCATCACCGTCAGGCGGTCTTCGTCGAAAAACATATGCTCGGTCCGGCACAACCCGATCCCGTCGGCCTCGAACATCAGCGCGGTGCGCGCGTCCTCCGGCGTGTCGGCATTGGCGCGGATGCCGATATCGCGCACCAGATCGGCCCAGCTCAGAAGCGTGCGGAACCCGTCATCGAGCGCAGGCGCGAGCATTTCCGCCGTCCCCACCAGCACCTCGCCATTGGTCCCGTCGAGCGTGATCGTGTCGCCCTCGCGGAAGAGCCGCCCCTTGGGGCCCCGGAACTGGCGCTCGCGGCTGTTGATCTCGATCTCGGCGCCGACGATGCAGGGCAGGCCCAGACCGCGCGCGATCACCGCCGCGTGGGAGGTCATCCCCCCACGTTCGGTCAGCACGGCGACGGCTGCATGCATCCCGCGGATATCCTCGGGAGAGGTTTCGCGACGCACGAGGATACAGGGCTCGTCGCGTGCCGCAGAGGCCTGCGCGGCCGCCGCAGAGAACACGATCTTGCCGGTCGCCGCCCCCGGAGAGGCCGCGATCCCGCGTGCCAGCACGTCGCGCGGCGCACGCGGATCGACCTGATAGTGCAGAAGTTCGGTGATCGCGCGCGGCTCGACCCGCAGCAGCGCATCCTCGCGCGAGATTACGTCGTCATTGGCCAAGGCCACCGCGATGCGGACAGCGGCGCGCGACGAGCGCGGTACCCGCACCGCGTCGATCACATGGACCTTGCCGCTTTCGATGGTGAACTCGATCTGCATCTCTTCACGCAGCTTCACCCGGCAGCGCGCGCCGTAATCCTTCAGCGTGTCGAAGACGCGGCCATCTGCCTCTTCGAGCGAGGCCCCGCGCGGATCGCGCGTGAGATAAAGCGTCTCGACCGCGCTGGTGCGGCCCTGGCTCTGGCCGCGGAACCGCCCGGTGATCTGCGGCGCGCCAGTCACGCTATCGACGAATTGCATCGTGCCCGAGCCCGACAGGCCCGGCCCGATACCCAGCGCCATCTCCTGCACCAGAAGCCCCAGCACCGCATCGGGCGGCGCGCCCTTGGCCTGACGCAGCAGCCGCGCCGTCGTGCCCTCCCAGGCCCGCGCCATGGAACGCAGCACCTCGGCCAGCTGCTGGGCGCCCGATTGCGGGAACCGCTCGTCGGTTTCCTCTTCATAGGCGTCGAGCGCGGCTTCCAGCGCGCCCGGCCCCGGCTCCTGCTGGAACATGTCCGGATCGAGCCGCGCGACATGGATCGAGTAAAGCTGCACGAAGCGCAGATAGAGCGCGTCGGCGGCCTCGCTGCCATGCGTGTTCGACAACACCGCATGCATGTCGTCATTCATGCCGACATTGAGCACCGTGCCCGGCCCGCCCCATTCGGGATTTTCCGGGCTCGGCCGCACCGAGACCAGCATCTGCGGCCCGAAGCAATCCGCGATCGCGGCCATGTCGAAAACCTGTCCCGACGCGATCGCGCGCACGGTTTCGGCGGGCAGAGCGACGGTTTTCGGGACGGGAAGGTCGAGCCGGATCAGCCGTTGAAGGCATTTCGCACGCCAGCCGTGACGCGCCTTATCGACCGACGCCGTGGGCGTAAGGGTCACAAAATCAGCGTTTTCAACGGGTTTCTGCATTGCAGCGCGCCTTCTCTCTCGACGCAGGATAGGCTGATTCCCCGCCCTCGCAAGTGTGACATTCGGACAGAAGACGTGGCGTCACTGGCCCGCCCTGTTTCGGCCTTGCGACAGGAGGCGCCGTGGGGGCGCCTCCGGCGGGGATATTTACACCAAGAGGAAGGATCAGCCTTCGATCTTGGTGAGGTCGGCCACATCGAGACAGATCTGCCGGATGCGCGAAAGCAGGTTCAGACGGTTGCGCCGCAGGATCGGGTTGTCGGCATTGATCTGCACCGCTTCGAAGAAGGCGTCGATCGGCGCGCGCAGATCGGCCATCGCGGACATCGCGGCGGCGAAATCTTCGTCTGCCATCGCCGGGGCGATCTTGGCTTCGGCGGCATCGAGCGCGGCAAAGAGGGCTTTTTCCTCGTCCGTCTCCGCGAATTTCGGATCGGCGCCGAAGCTGTATTCCACCCCGTCCTTTTCCTCGGCCTGCGTGAGAATGTTATTCGCGCGCTTGAAGCCCTGGATCAGGTTCTCGCCATCATCGGTCTTGAAGAAGTCCGACAGCGCCTCGGCCCGTTTGACGACGAGGGTGAGATCGTCGCTGCCCGGCATGGCGAGCACGGCGTCGATCACGTCGTGGCGGATACCCGCGTCGCGCAGGTGGACCTTGAGACGGTCGTGGAAGAAGGACATGAGGTCTAGAAGAGGCGAGCGCTTTTGCAAATCGGCAGAGCCGACTTGCGGAACAAGCTCATCGCTCGCAATTTGCACTTCGAGCAGATTGTTGTCGATCTCAATCATAAGCTCTTCAATGGTCTCAATATCAGTCTGCATAGACTTCGCGTAGGCGGAGTCAGCTTTAGCCAGCTCCGAGTTGAGTTTTTCCTGCGCGATTGCTTTGAGCGCTTCAGCCACTTCTTGGAGGCCGCCAGCCAAAATGCCCTGAAGCTTCACCCGCAATCCATTCGCCAGCACCAACCGGATAACCCCCAGCGCAGCCCTGCGCAGCGCGAAGGGGTCTTTCGAGCCGGTGGGCTTCTCGTCGATCGCCCAGAAGCCGGTCAGCGTGTCGATCTTGTCGGCGAGCGCGACGGCGACCGAGACAGGCTCGGACGGCACATCGTCGGACGGGCCCAGCGGCGCGTAGTGGTCGCGGCAGGCATCGGCGACGGCGTCCGACAGCCCCGCCTTCTGCGCGTAGTAGCGGCCCATCACGCCCTGTAGCTCGGGGAATTCATAGACCATTTCCGAGCGCAGATCGGATTTGGCGACGCGGGCGGCCTCGGCGGCGAGGTCCGGCTTGGCGCCAACCAGCGGCGCGATTTCGCGCG
>NZ_DFRG01000178.1:1632-5756 GCF_002378135.1 Thioclava sp. UBA3469 | reverse complement strand
AGCGCGGCCTTGCGTTCGGGCAGTGTATCCAACCCGTCGACGGCGGCGCGCAGCAGGCCCATATCGCCGATCGTGGCGGACAGGTTCAACTTGGCGAGAAGCCCCGCGAACAGCGCGAAGACCTCGGCATCTGCGGCTTCGGGATCGGCGCGGTCGAAGATTTCGAACCCGGCCTGAAAATACTCATTGGCACGCGCGGGGCCGCGATGATCCTGACGGCGGAACACCTCGCCCGCATAGGCGTAGCGCGCAGGCTCGGCGCCGTTGGCCATGTGCTCCTGCACGACCGGCACGGTGAAATCCGGGCGCAGCATCATCTCGCCGCGCAGCGGGTCGGCGGTGACATAGGCGCGGGCGCGAATATCCTCGCCGTAAAGGTCGAGAAGCGCCTCGGCGGGTTGCAGGATGTCGGGCGTGACCTCGACCGCACCGGCGGCGAGGAATAGCTCCAGCAGACGGCCTGCCTGTACCCGCGCTTGCGCCTTGTCCGCCATTACTCGGCCTCGTAGCGTGCGAGGATCTCTTGCACTTTTGCGACCATTTCCCCGGTCGGAACCTCGAATTGCGCCGGTTGGGATTTCCATTCTTCAACCGTCGCGTCCTGTGCGATCTTCGCGCCGAGGATCAGGTCCTTGATCTGGACGACGCCGCGGTACGCCTCGTCCGAGCCTTGGATGATCGCCACGGGGCTTTCGCGTTTATCGGCGTATTTCAACTGGTTGCCGAAGCTCTTCGGGTTGCCCAGATAGACCTCGGCGCGCAGCCCTGCGCCGCGCAGCGTGGAGGCCAGCGCCATGTATTCGGCCATCCGGTCGCGATCCATCACGGTCACGACGACCGGGCCCTGCGCGGAGCCGCCGATGCGGCCCTTGGCGCGCAGCGCGGCCAGCAGGCGGTCGACGCCGATCGAGACGCCGGTGGCCGGAACGACCTGACCGGTGAAACGCTTGACCAGATCGTCATAGCGCCCGCCGCCTGCGACCGAGCCGAACTGGCGCGGACGGCCCTTCTCGTCGGTGATCTCGAAGGTCAGCTCGGCCTCGAAAACCGGGCCGGTGTAATAGCCCAGGCCCCGCACGACCGAGGGATCGATCACGATGCGGTCGGGGCCGTAGCCTTGGGCGTCGAGGAGCGAGGCGATCTGTTCGAGTTCATCCACGCCTTCTGCACCCAGCGCCGAGCCTTCGACCAACTCGCGCAGCCGCGCGACGGTGGCGGCGTTGTCTTCACGCTTGGCTTCCATGAAGCCCATGACCGTATCGGCCTGTGCCTCGGACAGCCCCGCACCCTTGGTGAAGTCGCCGGAGTCGTCCAGACGCCCCTCGCCCATCAGAAGGCGCACGCCCTCCTCGCCGAACTTGTCGAACTTGTCGATGGCGCGCAGGACGATGCCGCGCTCTTCCTCGAACTTGGTCGGATCGGCAGGGTCCAGAACGCCCGCCACTTCCATCACACCGTTCAGAACCTTGCGGTTGTTCACCCGCACGACGTAATCGCCGCGCGGAATGCCGACCGCCTCCAGCGCGTCCGAAAGCATCCCGCAAATCTCGGCGTCAGCCGCCACCGAGGGCGCGCCCACGGTATCGGCATCGCATTGATAGAACTGGCGGAACCGGCCCGGACCGGGCTTTTCGTTGCGCCAGACGGGACCCATCGTGAAGCGGCGATAGGGCGTCGGCAGGTCGTTGCGATATTGCGCAGCGACCCGGGCCAGCGGCGCCGTCATATCGTAGCGCAGCGCCAGCCACTTGCCGTCATCTTCCTCCTGCCACGCGAAGACGCCCGCATTCGGGCGGTCCACATCGGGGAGGTATTTGCCCAGGGCCTCGACCGTCTCGATGGCCGAAGTTTCCAGCGCCTCGAAGCCATGCGTGCGATAGACCTCTGCGATCTTCGCCAGCATATCGGCGCGCTCGGTCACCTCGGTGCCGAAATAATCGCGGAAGCCCTTCGGCGTTTCGGCCTTGGGACGGGGCTGCTTTTTCTGTTTCGCCATCGGCTTGCACCTGATCTTATCTCGCGCGAGGGTGTAGCCCAAGGGGCTGGCCCCGGCAAGCAATAGGAACGGCAGATGCAGGAACGGCTGGAACGGGCGGAAGAACAGATCGCCTATCTGACGCAAACGGTGGACGAGCTGTCCGATGTCGCGGCCGCGCAGGCGCGTCAGATCGAACGGCTGGAGCGCCATCTGGGCCTGCTGATGGAGCGCGAGGCCGAGCGCGAATATGACAGCGGCAGCTCGATCCCCTTGGCCGACCAGAAACCGCCGCACTGGTAATGGACGCGGCGCTCTGGGGGCTGAACGGTGTTTTCGTGAGTGCCCAAGCGCTCATCTACACCGCTTTGCTGATCTGGCCCCCGGGCATCGACCTTCGTTCGACACTCGACCGGTTCGAGCTGTGGCAGGGCAGCGGCATCCTTGCGATGCAGGTGTTCTTCGCCGTGCCGCTGATGTGCGGGCTGATCTGGCGGCTGCGCAGCCATCGACAGGCCATGATTTTGGTCTCAATGAGTTTTCTGGCAACCGCCGTGCTGGGCGCGGCGGCGTGGCTCGAGATGGGCATGATCTCCGGTGCGGTGCGCGACGGGATCAACGAGCCCGATCTGCTGCGCGGCTTGGCGCTGCTGCGCTGGGGCGAGTTCGCCACCGCCCTTGCCGCCGCGATCGCGCTGCGGCTGGCATGGGTGGCGCGCAGCCTGTGAGGCTCAGACCTCTTCGACCTCGCTCACCCCGCGCAAGGAGCGCAGCGCACCTTTCACCTGAGCATTGACCGGCGCCTCGGGCATCGCGGTGATCTGGTAGCGGCAGCCACGCTCATTGTCATAGACCATGAAGCTGATCGGACCGCGCGAATGCACCTTCCCTTCGCGGGCGACCCGCTCGACAAGGCTCGCGACCGAGGCGACCGCGTCATTGTTGTCGATATGAACAAGAAGCCCCGACGAGCCCGCATCGGCTGTCGCCTTCTCCACAGTCTGGGCCGAAGTGGCGACCATACGCACCGACTCGCCGTCGACCTCGACCTTCACGGTCAGCACCAGAAGGTTGCCGGTCTCGAGCACGTCGCGGCAGGCTTCCAGCGCCTCCGACCAGAAGGCGACCTCATAGGGCCCGGACGCATCCGACAGCGCGACGAAGGCAAAGCGATTGCCCTTGGCGGATTTCTTCTCGCGCACCGAGGCGACCTCGCCCGCGATCTTGGTCACGAAAGGACCGCCCACGGCTTTTTGCTGCACCTCTTCCCAGCTCAGCACCTTCTTGCGCTTGAGCGCGGGCAGGTAATCCTCGATCGGGTGCCCCGAAAGGTAGAAGCCGATGGCCTTGTGTTCTTCGGCCAGACGCTCGCCGGGCAGCCAGTCGTCGGTATCGGCCAGACGCGGCGGCGGCAGATCGTCGCCCGCCTCGCCGAAGAGCGACACCTGCGCGGACTCGCGCGCCTCGATCACGGCGCCCGACCACGCCATCAGCGATTCAAGCGACTCGAAGACGCGCTTGCGGTTCGGGTCCAGAAGGTCGAACGCCCCTGCCCGCGCGAGCATTTCCAGCGGGCGCTTGCCCACCCGCTTCATGTCGACGCGCCGCGCGAAATCGAACAGGTCCTTGAACGGCTCGTCGCCGCGCGCGGTCACGATCATCTGCATCGCGTCCGCGCCGACGTTCTTGAGCGCGCCCAGCGCATAGACCAGTTTCTGATCGACGACGTCGAAGGTCGAAAGCGAGCGGTTCACGCAAGGCGGGATGATCTCGATCCCGAGCTTCTTCTGCACCTCGTCGGCATAGATCGCGAGCTTGTCGGTCAGATGAATATCGCAATTCATCACGCCGCCCATGAACTCGACTGCGTGGTTCGCCTTCAGCCAGCCGGTGTAATAGGACACCACCGCATAGGCCGCCGCGTGGGATTTGTTGAAGCCGTAGTTGGCGAATTTCTCCAGAAGGTCGAACACCTCCGAGGCCTTCTTCTTGTCGACCCCGTTCTTGGCCGCGCCCGCCTCGAATTTCGGGCGCTCGGCGTCCATCGCCTCCTTGATCTTCTTACCCATCGCGCGGCGAAGAAGGTCTGCGCCGCCAAGCGAGTAGCCCCCCATGACCTGCGCGATCTGCATCACCTGCTCCTGATAGA
>NZ_DFRG01000178.1:1035-1319 GCF_002378135.1 Thioclava sp. UBA3469 | reverse complement strand
CATCACCTGCTCCTGATAGACGATGATGCCCTGCGTCTCTTCAAGGATATGGTCGATGGTCGGGTGGACAGACGTGATCTTCTTGAGCCCGTTCTTCACCTCGCAATAGGTGGGGATGTTCTCCATCGGGCCGGGACGATAGAGCGCCACGAGCGCAACGATGTCCTCGATACAGGTGGGCTTCATCTGGCGCAGGGCCGATTTCATGCCCTCCGATTCCACCTGGAACACGGCGACGGTCTTCGCATCGGCGTAGAGCTTGTAGGTCTTCTCGTCATCCAGCG
>NZ_DFRG01000178.1:560-726 GCF_002378135.1 Thioclava sp. UBA3469 | reverse complement strand
TGTAGGTCTTCTCGTCATCCAGCGGGATCGCGTTGATATGGTTTTCCGCACCCTCGGCAGGCTCGTAGAGCTGATTACCTGCAGCATCGACATGCAGCGGACGGCCCGATTTGAAGATCAGCTCCATCGCGGAGCGGATCACGGTCAGCGTCTTCAGGCCGAGGAA
>NZ_DFRG01000178.1:0-200 GCF_002378135.1 Thioclava sp. UBA3469 | reverse complement strand
GACCCATTTCATGTTGAACTGGGTCGCGGGCATGTCCGAGCGCGGATCCTGATAGAGCGGCACCAGCTCGTCGATCGGACGGTCGCCGATCACGACGCCCGCCGCGTGGGTCGAGGCGTTGCGCAGCAGCCCTTCGATCGCCTTGGCATAATCGAGAAGCCGTGCCACGACCTCTTCGTTGCGGGCCGCTTCGCGCAGAC
>NZ_DFRG01000027.1:18225-48291 GCF_002378135.1 Thioclava sp. UBA3469 | reverse complement strand
CGGCGGGTAATCCCCTGCCGACGCATCACGTCGTAAAAGGTTTCGATCGCAGGCAAAGTGTCCCTCCCTCTGTGATCCCGATGACCGGATTCTCCCTCCTCCCGAGGGGAATACGCATGTGTGATCTCAGGATTGGCAGGTCGGGTCCGCGAACAGAACGAAATAATGACAGGTTGTCGCAGGCGCGAATTCCTGTTTGTTTTCGATATGTTGCCGGTCAAAACCCCGGTGCGGCGCGGGGCCGCACTGGTACGTCAGTGACCAGCTTTCCGGGATTCCGGTCAGTCTCTTTCCGACTGCGCCGCAGCAATCACCGCCTGCCCCAGCGCCAGCGAGCCGTCATTCGCCGGCAACGTGCGATGGCGCAGCACGGGCAGATCGCCCAGCACCGCGCAGGTGAGCCGATGCAGCAGCGCGTTCTGATACACGCCGCCCGTGAGCGCCACGGCTTTCGCCTCTCCACTTTCGATCAGCGACCGCGCCCGGCGGGCAAAGCCCTGCGCCAGCGCCGCATGGAACCGCAGCGCGATGGACTCGGGCGCGACCCCTGCAGCAAGGTCGGCGGCGAGCGCCTGAAAAAACGGTCCGGTCTCGAGCACACCGCCCGCATCCGAGAACGCATAGGCCCCGGCCTCCGCCGACTCCCCGTGTGCCAACGCGTGCGCAGCCAGCGCCTCAAACCGCATCGCGGCCTCGCCCTCATAACTCTGCCGCATCGGGCAAATCCCAAGGCAGCCCGCCACCGCATCGAAGAGCCGCCCCGCCGACGACGACAGCGGCGCGTTGATCCCCTTCGCCGCCGCCTGACGCGCCAGATCGCGCGGGGCCTCCGGGAACAGCCTGTCGGCCAGCCCCGGCAGCCCCGCCGCATCGAGCCGCACCAGCGCGTTGCGCCACGGTTCTGCCTGCGCCCGGTCACCGCCGATCAGCGGCGCGGGCTCAAGCCAGCCGCGCCGCGCGAACCCAAGGTAATCGCCCAGCAACAGCTCGCCGCCCCAGACCGTGCCATCGGGCCCCAAGCCGAGCCCATCGAGCACGATCCCCACGACCTTGCCGCCCTCCAGCGGCCAACCGTTCTCGGCAATGCAGGCGGCGAGATGCGCATGGTGATGCTGCACCTCGACCAGATGCAACCCGTCGCGCGCGGCCCGTTCGGCCCCGTGGCGCGAAGCCCGAAAATCGGGGTGCAGATCCACAGCCACCACCTCGGGACGATGATCGAACAGAGCCGCATAATCTGCATCTGCCTGCTCGAACGCCTCCCATGTCAGCGCCTCGTCCAGCTCGCCCAGATGATGGCCCAGCAGCGCCTGCCCGTTCTTGATCAGGCAGATCGCGGCCTTCATCTGCCCGCCATAGCCCACGACTTGCGGCGCGCCCTCGAACCCTTCGGGCAGCGGCAAGGTGCCCGGCACCTGCCCCCGCGCGCGGCGCAGTACCATCGGCGGATCTGCCCGCACGACGCTGTCATCGAGCCGCCGCGCAATGTCGCGGTCATGCATCAGGAAGGCATCGACGAAGCCAGCCAGCTTCTCGCGCGCCTCACCGTTGCCGATCACCTGCGGCTCGCCCGAGAGATTGCCCGAGGTCATTACCAAGGGCCGGCCCTCTTCCCCCCGCGCCCATTCGCGAAGCAACAGATGATGAAGCGGCGTATAGGGCAGCATCCAGCCGAGGCTGTCCTGCCCCGGCGCCACCGCCTCGGGCAAAGCCTCCCCCGCCTTTTGCAGCAACACGATCGGCGCCGCAGGATCGCGCAGCAATTCCGCCTCCGCTTCTGAAACCTGGGCATAGCGGCGGATGGTCTCGATCTCGCCCATCAGCGCGAAGGGCTTTGCAGGCCTGCGCTTGCGCGCCCGTAATAGCGCCACCGCCTCGGCATTGCTCGCATCGCAGGCGAGATGAAACCCGCCCAAGCCCTTCACCGCGACGATCCCGCCACCCTGCAAAACCGCTCCGAGCTCTTCGGCTCGACGCTCTTCCCCGCCCATCTCCAGCCACACCCGCGGCCCGCACTCGGGACAGGCGATCGGCTGCGCGTGAAAACGTCGATCCGCCGGGTTCTCATATTCCGCGCGACAGGCCGGACACATCTCGAAGGGCGCCATTGTCGTCTGTGCCCGGTCATAGGGCAGCGCGTGCAGGATCGTGAAACGCGGCCCGCAATGGGTGCAGTTCGTGAATGCGTAGTGCCGCCTGCGCCCGTCGCCCCGGATTTCCGCAAGACAGTCCGGGCAAGTCGCCGCATCCGGCGTCACCCGCGTCTCGGCCCCCGCCCCCTGCGAGGCCACGATCGCGAAGCCCTCAGGCGCGGTGTCGAACACAAACTCCGACACCTCCACCGCATCGAGCCGCGCAAGCGGCGGTGCCTCATCCGAGATCGCCTCGGCCAAACCGTCCAGTGCCCCCGCCACCCGGATCAACACGCCCTCTGGATCGTTGAGCACATGGCCCGAAAGGCCGCGCTCCTGCGCAAGCCGCCAGATGAAGGGGCGGAACCCCACCCCCTGCACCTGCCCGCGCACCCTGATCTCGAAACCCTGCATCTTCCTCTTGGCTCAAATATCCCGGGGGTTCGGGGGCAGAGCCCCCATTTTCGTCAACGTATCTCGCCCTCCGGCGACGGCAGGCACCGCGCCCCCAACTTACTCAATGCACCGTGCAGACCATGCAGGGATCGAAGCTGCGCACGATATGCTGCACCGAGACCGGCGTGGTCTCGCCCGCGCCGACCGGCGCACCGACCAGCGCGGCCTCCAGCGGGCCCGGCACACCCTCCGCGTCGCGCGGGCTGAAATTCCACGTCGTGGGCGCGATGATCTGATATGAAGCGATGCGCCCGTCCTCGATGCGCAGCCAATGGCCCAGCGCGCCGCGCGCGGCCTCCACCAGCCCCGCGCCCTGCCCTGCCTCGGGCAAATCGCCCTGCACCATGAACGCAGCAGCCGGGTGGATCCCTTTCGCAAGCCCCTCCATGAAGGCTTGCGTCCGCGCCAGTTCCAACAGCCGCCCGGCGACCCGCGCCAGAACGCCGCCGCCCGCCAGCGCACGCGCCAGCGGATGCCCGTCCACGAGCTGCCGCGCGAGCGCGCCGGTCTCCACCGTCTGACCGTTCAGCCGCGGCGCCTTGCACCAGCTGTAGGCGGCCTCGCGCATTGCCTCATCGGGCCGTGTCTCGCCCTGCCAGGGATGGGCCTGCGCCCCCAGCATCCACGCATGGCTGAGGTCTTCCGTGATTGCGCCGAAATCGACCGCGCCCAAGGCTCCGTCCCACAGCCCGCGCCCAAAGCCGAACCCTTCGGCCAGCGGATAGGCTCCGAAGCTCATATACCGCCCCGAGCCGCTCCCGAGCCGGTCCAGATCCAGATCGGCCGCGATACGCAGGAACAGCCCCGCATCGCCGGTCTCCCACGCCATAAGCTGATCGACGGTCTCGATCGCACAGAAGACCTCCAGCGACCCGCCGAAAACCACCTCCTCCAGATAGCGGCGGAAGGCGCGCAACGTCGTCTCGATGCGCACCTTGTCGCGCGGTCCCGGCGCGCGCGTGACGCCGCCGGGCTGGATCGCGAGCGTATGGGGCCATTTGCCCGCCATCAGCCCGAGGATATGCATCAGCTCGGCCCGCGCGGCGACCGCGGCCCGCTGCGCGCCGCCCTCGGCGGGAGTGAAGCGCGCCACCGCCCGGTCGAACCACGGCCTGTCCGCATACACGGGGCGGATGAAATCGGGCATGAAGAACAGGTTGAAATGAAACAGGTGGTCCGAGACATTCTCGACCGCATGGATCAACGCCGCCATGGCCGCGCCCTGCGGCGTGGGCTCCAGCCCCATCGCCGCGCCCAGCGCGCGCGCCGCCGCCGCGGACTGGCTGATCGAGCAGATGCCGCAGATCCGCGGCGTGATCGTCAGCGCATCGCGCGGGTCTTTGCCTTCCAGCATCCGCTCGAACCCGCGATAGAGCGGCGAGTTCACGCGGGCCTCAGCCACCGCGCCATCGGCGAGGTCGAGATGCACTTCCAGATCGCCCTCGACCCGATTGAACGGGCCCACGACAAGGCGCGGCGTCTCTGTCATCTGCGTCCTTTCGGCTTGCGGATCGTCGGCGTCACCTCGACCCGGTCGGCAACCGCGTTCTTCGCGATCCGCTCGGGCGTCGCCGCCTTCGACAGCGAGGCGAGCGCCATGAACCATGCCTTTGGCATATCGGTCGGGAGGCCCACCGGGATGCCCGCGATCTTCGGCGTCTCGGTAAAGGAATGGCGCGGTTCCTCGAATTCGGGCGCGGTGCAGTTGATGCAGGGGTATCCGCCCGAGGTACACGACCCGTCACCGTTCCACGGCCGGATATTGCAATCGCCCACGGCCTGCGTGCCGATGCAACCCAAGTTCTCCATCATGCAGCCGATATCGGATAGCTCCACCGCCGAGGCCTTGTATTCGTAGAACTCGTTTTTCGAGCAGCCGTGATGGACGAGATGCTTGGCGTAGAACAAAGGCCGCCCGAAAGCGTCGAGATCCTCCGCACCCAGCGCGCCTTCATTGAGCAGCAAAAGCGTCTCGGTCACCCAGTCGGGATGGGTCGGGCAGCCCGCCACGTTGATCACCGGCAGGCCAGAGCCCGAGCGGAACTCCACCGGCAGCGCTCCGCCCGGCAGCGCGCCGTCATATTGCACGCCGACCGCATCGGAGGGGTTGCCGCCCGCCGAGGTCACGCCGCCATAGGTCGCGCAAGTGCCCACCGCGACCACATGACGGGCTTTCGGCGCGAGGCTCACCACCCAGTCGAGCATCGAGCGCCCGGTGCCGGACACCATCTGGAACTTCCCTGTCCCGCGCGGTCCGCGCGCGATGGAGCCCTCGATGGCCAGCACGTCCAGTTCGATCTCGCCGCTCTCGACCGCCTCGAAAATCGCGCGCACCTCCGCCCCGGTTTCGAGGCTGACGGTCGGGTGCCAGAGGAACTCGATCCCCGCCCCGCCCAGCGTGTCGAAGACATTCGGGGATTCCGCGCAAAGGAGCGACATGGTGCAGCCGCCGCAGCCTGCCGCTTGCAGCCAGAGAACCTTCATTCCGCCCCCTCGCCCAGTTCCAGATCGAAGGAGAAACAGGCCCCGCCCAGCGCCGACCCTTTCGGGCAGAGCCGCAGACGCCCGCCATGCTCCTCGATGATCTTATGGCTGATCGCAAGGCCCAGCCCCGTGCCCGCACCCACCGCCTTGGTGGTGAAGAACGGATCGAAGATCGCCTGCGTCAGTTCCTCGGTCACGCCGGGGCCATTGTCGCCAACCGACAACGTCCCGCGTCCCTCCATCACGCGCGCATCGACCTCGATCCGGCCGGTGCCCTCTTCCAGCCCCGAGAGCGCGTCGATCGCATTTTGCACGAGGTTCATCACGACCTGTTGGATATGTCCCTGCCGACCGCGCACCTGCAGCGTCCCCGCGCCGGTGAAGGCGATCTCGACCCCGGCCTTGGAGCCGCGCTGCACCCAGTTCGCCGCCACCCGCGCGGTCTCGACCAGATCGAAGACGACCATCTCGCCCGAGCCTTCGGCACTCAGCCGCCGCAGATCTTCGACGATGTCGCGCACCCGTTCGGCCCCGTCGCGCGCGCCCTCGATGGCCGAGCGCAGGTTGCGGATTTCACGGTCGAGCTTCAGCTCCTCGCGCAGGGCGATCAGTGCCTCTCGATCCGCTCCGGCCTGCACTTTCTCGAAATAGGCCTCGAACTTGCCCGCATAGCGTTCCAGCGCATGGGTATTCGCGTAGACGAAGGAAATCGGGTTGTTCAGCTCATGCGCGACGCCAGCGAGAAGACGGCCCAGCGAGGCCAGCTTCTCGTTGCGCACCAGCTGCGCCTGCGTCGATTTCAGTTCTTCGTGGCTCTGCTCCAGCTCGGAATAGGCCTGGCGCAATTCGCCCAAGGGCCGCCCGGTCAGCACGTAGCCCGCGATGCGGGAGCGTTCGTCCATACGCGGGCTGATCGACAATTCCAGCGGCGCGGGCCCTTCCGGCCCGCTCAGCGCCGCTTCGATCGTCACCGGCTTGCGGGTATTCGCAGCCTCCGCCAGCCCGCGATCCAAGGCCTCGACCGAGCGCGCGTCGAACATGCCTGCGAGCTTGCGTCCGTGCCAAGCGCCGGGCGGCTCGCCAGTCAGGCTTGCGACCGAGGCCGAGGTTTCCAGCACCTCGCCCGAGCGCGAAATCACGATCAGCGCATCCGAAACCGAGGCGAGGATCGACCCGAGGAAAGAGCGCAGATCCTCCAGCTCGTGGTTCTGCTGCTCCAGCCGCTCCTGATAATCCACCAGATCGGCATAGGTCCGGTCGACCGCCGAGAGCACATCGAACCAGACGTCTTCGCCCGCCCCCTCATCCGCGCCCGGCGCGTGGCGCAACAGCCCGGCCAAGGTCGGGTCCAAGGGGTGCTGGCTATCGGGTGCGGACTCGCGCGACATGACACTCTCAAAGCCGGGCGCAACGGGCGCCCATCCCTTATCGCTAGCCCATTCGCAGCGCTCAGTCCATGATCTCGGCTCCCGCACCGAGGGGCGGATTTCGTGTCAAAAGACGCACCATACCCCAAGATGACCTTCCGTCAGCCCGCGCCTCGCCCTCTTGGCAAGGGCGCGCGCTTTGCCAAAACTACAGCGCGAGCGCAAACAGGCGGGTGACTTGGCGCGTCCGGCGCGGCGGGAACCCGAGGGAGGACGAGATGCGGGGATGGAAAGCGGTGCTTGCCGGGATCGGCGGGCTTGTCGTGGCGGCGGTGCTCTATGCGGTTATGGTGCCGCCGGAGCTGCTGCGCGTGGGCGCTGGCTATAGCGCGAAGATCACCTGCTCGGCGGAAGCGCTGCAAGGCCGTGACCCCGATGAAGTTCTCGAAACCGATGTGCAGGCGCCGGGCAACCCGTTGCTGCGCGCCTTCTGGGTCAGCACGGATCGCCGGGCAGGCCGGGTCCGAGCCGCCTTCGCCGGGATCATCGCGCCCACGACCGCCGAGGAGCGCGTGGGCCTTGGCTGCGCGACCTACCCCGATGGCAATCTGGCCGACGCCGGCGATCAAAGCGCCCCGCCCGCGCCGGGGCCCAGCAAAAGCGCCGCCCTCTGGCCCACGGGATCGAAAACCGACCTGACCGGGCAAGGCCGCTTCGATGCGGTTTTGCGCGACGATGCACTGACCGGACCGGGTATGCGCGCGGTGGTGGTGATCAAGGATGGCAAGCTCGTGGCCGAACGCTACGGCGATGGCTTCGATGCGACGACGCCGCTTCTGGGCTGGTCGATGACGAAGACCGTCACTGCGGCCCTTGTCGGCACCGCGATCGAGGCGGGCAAACTGCGGATGGACCAAAGCGACCTGCTGCCCGAATGGCAGGGCGACGACCGCGCGAAGATCACCGTCGCGCAGCTGATGTCGATGTCGAGCGGGCTGCGCTTCAACGAGGATTACGGCGACGTCTCGGATGTGACCCGGATGCTCTATCTCGAGCCGGACATGGCGCAATTCGCAGCATCGCAGCCGCTCGATCACCCGCCCGGCACCCATTTCAGCTATTCCAGCGGCACCGCCGTGCTGCTGTCGCGCATCTGGCAAAATGCGGTGGGCGACACCTCCACCGCGCTCGCCTGGCCGCGCCGCAAGCTGTTCGATCCGCTCGGGATGAGTTCGGCCACGCTCGAGACCGATGCCTCCGGGACTTTCGTGGGCAGCTCCTACCTCTACGCCACTGCGCGGGACTGGGCGCGCTTCGGCCAGTTCCTGCTACAGGATGGCAAATGGGATGGTCGGCAATTGCTGCCCGCCGAATTCGTGCAACGGATGCATGCACCCGCCCCGACCGACGGGGTCTATGGGAAGGGCATGACATGGCTGGCTGGCCCGAGCGATCAGCAGAAAGCTGGCGATGACGCGCGGTTCGGGCTGCCCGCCGACACCTATTGGCTAGAGGGGCATGACGGGCAGACCGTCACCGTGGTCCCCTCGGCCGATATGGTCGTGGTGCGGATGGGACTGACGCCGTCGGACCTGAACTACCGCCCACAGAAGCTGGTGGCGGCATTGCTGGAGGCGGCAAAGACCACCACTCAGGCCTCGTCGAACATCCCTTCGAACAGCGCCGAAGACAGGTAACGCTCGCCCGAATCCGGCAGCACGACGACGATGGTCTTGCCCGCGTTCTCCGGTTCGCGCGCGAGGCGCAGGGCCGCAGCCGCAGCCGCGCCGCAGGAAATCCCGGCGAGGATACCCTCTTCGCGCGCCAACCGCCGGGCGATCTCGATCGCCTCGTCATTGCTGACCTGCTCGATCCGGTCCACCAGATCCATGTCGAGCACCTTCGGCACGAAGCCCGCCCCGATGCCCTGAATCTTGTGCGGACCGGGCTGCAGCGCCTCGCCCGCGCGGGCCTGCGACAGAACCGGGCTGGCTTCGGGCTCGACCGCGACCGAGATCACCGGCAGACCCTTTTCCTTTTTCAGATAACGCGAGACGCCGGTGATCGTGCCGCCCGTGCCGACGCCCGCGACGAAGATATCGACCACGCCATCGGTATCCTCGAAAATCTCCGGGCCCGTGGTCTTCGCGTGAATCTCGGGGTTCGCGGGGTTGTTGAACTGCTGCAGCAACACGTAACGGTCGGGATCGGAGGCCGCGATCTCCTCGGCCTTGGCGATCGCCCCCTTCATGCCCTGCGCGCCTTCGGTCAGCACGAGCTTCGCACCATAGGCCAGAAGCAGCTTGCGCCGTTCGATGCTCATCGTGTCGGGCATGGTCAGGGTGATCGGG
This sequence comes from Thioclava sp. UBA3469, assembly GCF_002378135.1. NCBI lineage: Bacteria > Pseudomonadati > Pseudomonadota > Alphaproteobacteria > Rhodobacterales > Paracoccaceae > Thioclava > Thioclava sp. UBA3469. Next base: position 39,501 of record NZ_DFRG01000027.1, on the reverse strand, counting down.
ATGCCGCGCGAGGCGGCGACGAAGGCCAGCGCGATCCCGGTATTGCCCGAGGTCGGCTCGACGATCTCCTTGCCGGGACCGAGCACGCCGCGTTCCTCGGCATCCCAGATCATGTTCGCACCGACGCGGCATTTCACCGACCACGCCGGGTTGCGCCCCTCGATCTTGGCCAGAACGGTCGCGCCCGCGCCCTCGGTCATGCGGTTGAGCCGCACCAGCGGCGTGTTTCCGATGCTGAGCGAATTGTCTTCGTAAATACGTGCCATGCGCGCGCTCCCTTCCTGTCATTTGCCGCGCCATCAAAGAGCAACACGCGCGGAAGGGAAAGACGAAAGCCTCGCATCGCTGCGAGGCTTCCACTTCTTTACCGGGCAACTGGCAGCACCCGGAGCTTTCCGAACGCCGTTACGAGAAGGCTAAATCCGGCGGACAGTACGAGCCGTGTCCGTCATAATCGTCATCCTTGTGTCCGCGACCGCGGCCGCCATGCGTCAGATCTTCGAGAGACCCCAAATGTTTCAATTTGGGTCGCTCATACCGGATGGCGTCATTTTTGCTTCGAGAATTTTCAATCACCACATATACCCCCACGTTTGATTGAATATAGAAAGGGTTACACAGCTCTGATGAACCGCTAGCGGTTTTTGCGGCGATTCAATCCGCGGTTGCGCGCGCATTAAAAAGTCACCCGAAAATGCTTAAAAAACGCGCATTTACGGGCTGGATTCCTGATTTTAATGGAATTGCGATCGGCGGCGGCTGGCCGAAACCCCCTGCGCAAGACACGAGGGAATCGCCTGACCGTCAGCTATTCGCGGCGGAACGTCCTGCTTTCACACACTTAATGCGTGTTAATTTCAGTTACTTACTCTCGGCAAAGTGGCATCTACAGAGGAATGAGCGCGGCCGACAAAGCGCACGGCATTCCGCTTCAAGATCGCCTTTGGCTGGAAATTCCCCGGAACCCCGTTCGCCGCAATTCCCGCCTTCTGGAGCGCCTCGATCCGTGCCGAACGCGGTATCCGCAGAACCTCGCCAGCCAGAAATGCGTCCTTCGCCTCTGGCGAGGTTCGGCCCCAGATCGCCCGTTGAAGCCGCGTGATTGACGCCTTGAGATCAAGCTCGCGACGCAGCCACCCTTTGTCGAGGCCCAGATTGCGAGTGGTCGATGTCTCGTTCTCTGCCCACGCGGCCAGCCGTTCGCGACAGACATAGACAGGTTCGGAGATCAGAGCCGTGCGCAGATATTCCTCCAGCGTCGGGATCGTATCGACCTTCACCGCCAGACTGCCCTTCATATTTCGCGACCAAAACAGCGCACCGTTCGACACGCCGATCGACCCGAAGATCGCCAGATGAACCTCTTCGGGCATATAGGTTCGCTCGTCATAGACATCATCGAAGATGCCCTTGTCGCCGAGATAGGCGTTGGGCGTCCGGCTTTCGTGTTCGATGACCTGACTCAGCATGCAGAGGTTCACCCCCTGCTGGGTGCAAATCTCGTGGCCTCGCGCAAGGTATTCCGGGAAGACTTGGTTGTCGTCTTCCAGCATGCAGAAGTAATCGGCCTTGTAGGGGTTCTCCTTGAGAAAGCAGTCATCGAGATTGCGCGTCATGTATTTCTGCGGGCGGTTCTGCACGTAGTGAACCCGCGGGTCGCCAATCTCTTCGACCATCGCACGACCGCTCGCATCGGGGCAGTCGTCGCGCACTTCACAGACCCAATCCTCGAAGGTCTGCGCCTGAAGCGTGCCTATGGCACGCCGCAACAGGTCGGGGCGCCGATAGGTCGGCATTCGCACGAGCGCTAACGGCATTGGAACACCTTCCTCGTCGAAAAGAGGTCTGACCGGCCGCGGCACGCCTGACGTTTACAGTTCGGCATCACGCGATCCTCTCAAACAGGTCCAGAAAGCGCCGAGCGCCGCGCTCGAGGGAAAGCTCGTCGAGGATGTATTCGCGAGGCTGATACTCCGGCAGCCGCGCCCAGAAGTCCTCGAACCGGTCTTCCATATTCGCACGCGTCCAACGCAGCCCGCATCGATCGTCAAAATAAGGAACGGCCGAGACTTCCAAGCCTTCGGGGACGAACTTGGCACCGAGCGGGTCGACGAGTTCGCCTTCATCCCACGCGAAAACCGGAACGCCGGAAGACATCGCCTCCTGATAAGCAAGGCCTTGGGTTTCGTGCTCGGTCACGAAGATTAATGCACGCCCCTTGGCCAAGGCGCTGCGATACTCGGCCAACTCGTGCTCGCCATATTTCAGCTCGACCGAACGCAGGCCGCGGCGGTCGAGCATGGCCCGCAGCGGCTGCATCGTATCTGCCTCGCGCGCGGCGTGGTTCCAGCGGATCTTGTTGTAGATAACGCAGTCGATCTGCTTGCGGTTCTCAGCGAGAAGCGGCCATCGATCCGTATCGATCCCGACGAACATCGGGGCCATTTTCGCGGCGACCTGAGGTGTATAAAGCCGGATCGGCCATTCCGACGGCTGCGTGACGATCTGATAGTTCCGTTCAGCCAGCATCGCCTCGGCGCGGTCCGGATAGGGAACCCAGCCGGGCCCGAACAGGGTCGGATTGGGCAGATCGACATCGCTCCAGACCGACTGATGACCGGCAATGGCGATCGGTCTGTCCGGTGACCGACGGGCGAGCGCGAAATCATTGATCCGAACGTCATACCCGTTTCGCCGAAGACTTTCCGTCAGGTTCAGGAACGCCGTGAAGAACCCGGTATAGGGCTGCTTTCGCTTCAATTTGCGGTAGCTGCGCCGCGCAACCCCGCGCAGCTGCGAAAGCTGCCGCCCCAGGGGCATCTCCCAGGCGCGCATCTCGTAACCGTCATAGAAGACGGGAATGACCTTGTTCGTGAAAGCTGCCCCAGCCAACGTCCACCTTCCCCTTCGCGCTGCGATCGCGCCGCAAACCGAAGTGGCTTTTCAGGGATCACATGCCCCGCACGCGACGCCCTATGCACTTCAGATGTCCTCCAAGGGTTTCCATGACGCGCCGCTCCGAGCCAGCCCGCAGGCAATTCCCGCCACTCGTGCAGCCATGGACGCACAATCACTCAGCAGTGAAAGGTGCAAAAGATGCCAAGCGCCTATTCAGCAGGCATTTTATCGACAACCCACTAACGAATTTCCGCAAACCCTAATTCTGAATAGGCAACCAACCGGGTTTTCTCAGAGCGCGCGTCGAAAGAACTCTCATTGCGTAAATAGAATCGCTACCGAAGCGCCAAGCAGCCTCGCTGCAGTGCAGAAAGCGCCGCCGATTATTCGTTCACATTACGCACAGTTTCTAAGCGCCTTGGATATTCGCGCGACGTTTCCGCATGCCGCGCGGTAATTCGGCAAACCTGCCCTCCTTAGCATTTGACCGGAAACTGCCCAGATCGAAGCCTGATTTTGCGGTGGTTGGTTTTCGTCCGCTCCGCGCCGCGTTTCAGGCGATCTGGAGGAAGTTGAATGACTCGAAGTGGGCCCGATGCGAATGTCCCGCCCCTGCAGACTGACGGTCACGCGGACCATGTGCAGATCGGTGACTGCCACGCCGTTGATCGCGCGGCAGCGTGAGCGCAGGGAAGACGGCTTTCAAGATGCGTTTGATCTACCTCGTTCATGACCTCGACGATGCCGCGATCTGGCGACGCGTTCAGATGTTGCGCGCTGGCGGCGCCGAGGTGACCCTCGCGGGGTTCCAACGCTCAGCGCGGCCACTGCCGGAGCTTGCGCTCGTCCTCGGGCACACAGCGAATGGGAAAATGGCCCAACGCGCGCTCTCGGTGCTCAAGGCCCTCCCCGGTCTCGCCAAGCAGTTTCCGACGCTCCAAGAGACTGACGTCATCATCGCTCGCAATCTCGAAATGCTCGCGCTCGGGGCGTATCTCAAGCGACGCGCACCGGCGGTACGTCTCGTCTACGAACTGCTCGACGTGCATCGCCTGTTGTCGGGGAACGGCCCGGCGTCCAAGGCAATCCGCGCCATTGAGGCAGCGGCGCTCAAATCCGCATCGGGGCTTCTGTATTCCTCAGAGGGGTTCAAACGCGGCCACCCTCAGCCGTTCGAGAGGCTCGCCCCGCATCTGTGTCTGATTGAAAACAAGCCGCTCGCGCTTGATCCGGCACAGCTTCGCACGCGCACACGCCCTCTGGAGGGGCCGTTGCAGATCGGCTGGAATGGAATTCTGCGCTGCCGCTGGTCGCTGGACACGCTCGACGAACTCACCCGCAACGCACCGGGACATTTCCGGGTCAAAATGCGCGGACGTCCGGCGCTCGATCAACTCCCGGATTTCCATGAGCGCGTCGCCGCAAATCCTGATCTCGAATTTGGCGGCCCCTATACTGCGCCCGATGATCTTGATGAGATTTACGACGCGGTCGATCTTGCCTGGCTGATCGACCGCTACGAGGCCGGAGAGAATTCGGACTGGCTGCTGCCAAATCGCCTTTACGAAGGCTGCCTGCATGGTGCGGTCCCGGTGGTTCTGTCGGGAACCGAGGTCGCACGACGTACCGAAACTCTCGGCATCGGGGTTCAGGTGGCAGAACCGTCGAGCGCGTCGGTCGCGCAAGCCTTTACCGACCTGAGCAATGCGGATCTCCAGAAGCTTCGGCAAGCGGTCGCTGCAAAGCCACGCTCCACCTGGGAGGCGGGTCACGCAGAATGCCGCGCGCTCGTGTCGTGGTTGACCGATCTCCCCACGCTTGGCGCGCCTCGCAGCGGCGCCACGCAACTGCGGGAGGCGCAATCGTGAGCCGCATTCTCATCGCCATCCCCACGCTGAATGAGATCGACCATATCGCCTCGGTCATCTCGGCGCTTTTGCCCTTCGCGCGCGCCCAAGACGCGACCGTCATAGTGGCAGACGGCGGATCGACGGACGGGACCTGCGCCATAGTCGAGAAAATGGCACAGGAAACGCCGCAAATCGTCCTGCTGCACAACCCCGACAGGCTGCAGGCCGCAGCGGTCAACCTCGCCGTGGAGCGCTTCGGCGACGAGGCGGAATGGTTGATCCGTGTGGACGCGCACAGCGCCTACCCGAGCGATTTCTGCGAAACGCTGATGAACGAGGCCATCGACACCGGCGCCGACAGCGTCGTCGTCCGTATGCATGCCGAAGGGGTGTCCCCACTACAGACCCAGATCGCGCGGGCTCAGAATTCTCGTTTCGGGAATGGTGGGTCGGCACATCGCGGCGCAGGGGAAGGCCGTTGGGTCACTCACGGACATCATGCCCTGTTTCGGCTGAACGCCTTTCGGTCGGTCGGGGGGTACAACACCACATTCAGCCATAACGAGGATGCGGAACTCGATCACCGCCTGATCCGCGCGGGCTTCAAGATCTGGCTGACCGCGCGCACCTTCGTCCGCTACTTCCCGCGCAAATCCCTGCGCGATCTCGCGTCGCAATATTTCCGGTTCGGCAAGGGACGCGCCCGCACGCTTGCCTTGCATCGGGAACGCCCGGCAATGCGACAGGCGATCGTGGCGGCTCTGGCACCGGCACTCGCTCTTGTCGTGCTAGCCCCGCTGCACCCGATCTTCGCCCTACCCGCGATCGTCTGGCTTCTGGGCTGTGCGGTTGCTGGACTGGCGATCGCGATCCAGACGAAGCGCCTCGCCAATCTCACGGCTGGCCCGATTGCGGGTATCATGCATCTGGCCTGGTCCGCGGGGTTCTGGGCGCAGATTTTGGGCAATAGCATTCCAACCATCTGTCGCGGGGTGCCCGAGTGACCAGTCCGAAGCGCAACGACAAGATCGGCATCGGCCTGTGTACTTATCGCCGCGAAATCGTGCGCGACACCCTCGCGTCGCTTGCCGAAACGCTCCCGCCGGATCTCGATATCTGCGTCATCGTCGCGGATAACGATCTTGAACCCTCGTCCGAAGACCGGGTTCGTTCGGTGCCGCTTCCCTTCGAGCTGCACTATCTGCACGCGCCCGCCCACAACATCTCGATCGCGCGCAATGCGGTTCTCGACGCGGCCGAGGCGCAAGACTTGGACTGCCTCGCCTTCCTCGATGATGACGAGCGCGCCCTACCCGGCTGGCTCCCTGCCCTGATGGAGGCGCGCCAATCCGAAGAGAGCGCCGCGGTGATCGGCCCCGTGCGCGCCTACCACAATGACGCGGCTCCCGAATGGATGCGCGCTGGCCATATCCACGACACCCTCGCCGAGCACGATAGCGAAGGGCGCGTGCGCGCGGGCTACACCTGCAACGTGTTGCTCGACCTGAAACACCCCGCCGTCTCTGGCCTGCGGTTCGATCCCGAATTCGGTCGCAGCGGCGGCGAAGACACGATCTTCTTCGACCAGATCAAGCGCCGCGGCGGGACGCTTGCCTACGCCCCGGACGCTTGGCTGGAAGAGGATGTGCCTGCTGAACGCGCGCGGCTTTCGTGGCTTTTCCGGCGCCGCTTCCGCATGGGCCAGACCCATGCCGTTCTGGTCTCGCAGGGCAAGAGCTTCGCTGCACGAATGATCGAACTCGGACGCGCCGGTGCGAAAGCACTTGCCTGCCTCGGACTTTCGCTGGGCCACGTCACCGTCCCCTTGGCGCGCAACCGGAATCTGATGCGCGCCGCCCTGCATATCGGTGTCGTCTGGCGACTTGCCGGCGGAAGCCGAACGGAAATCTATGGCGGTGCATCTGCCGATGCCACGCACAACACAGCCTCAAGGCGCAACGCGCGAGGAACGACCTCTTGAGACAGACGCAATTCAAATTCGCAGATACCAGCAACGATCTCGAGCGGCCGATCTCGAAACCGCCCGAAACCGTAACGCTGGGCCAGCTCACGCGTATCCTGCGTCGTCGGCGGTGGTCGATCATCGTTCCCGTCGTGATCCTCGGCATCCTCGGGATCATTTATCTGGCGACCACGCCGCGCAGCTACCTTGCAAATTCGCTGTTGCTGCTGGATGCGAATATCAGCCGGTCTATCGAGCAACTCGGGGCTTCGGAGAGCAACAATCTCAGCGAGTCCGCGCTTGAGGATGCCCGGCTGATCATCCGCTCCGACCGGATCTCGCAATCGGTCGTGAAGGAGCTCGATCTTCTCGACAATCCCTCCTTCACGTCGCCGCCGAGCTCGCTGTTTTCTCGGCTGATCGGCGGTGCGATCAATACTATCCGCACACCGATCAACTGGCTGCGCTCGAAGCCCGAACCGAGCGGCACAACCACTCTGACGCCCGAACAGATCACCGCCGCGCGGCAAGACCTCGCCGCGCGTGCCCTGCAGGCGCGCATCGATGTCGGGCGTGTCGGCAGAAGCTCCGTGATCTCGATCAGCTACGAGTCCTACGATCCGGCCATGAGCGCCGCGATCGTGAATTCGCTCGCCGAGGGCTACATCGCCGATGTCCTCAACGCGAATTTCGAAGCGACCGAGCGGACGACGAACTGGATGCAGGACCGGCTGACGGAGCTGCAAAATCAGGCGCAACAAGCCGCGCTCGATGCGGAGACCTTCCGGGCCGAGCATGGGCTCGTCTCCTCGCGCGGCGTTTCGATGACAAAGGATTCCGTCGTCCAGCTCAATGCCGAGATGGCCAATGCGGTCAGCGATGTGGCCCGCGCTCGGGCGCGCGTCGATACCTACAACCAGATCATTGCCGGCGGGGTCCAAGCCCTCGTCGATGGCGGCTCCACCGGGGTTGGCGGCGGGAGCGACCCGGCCCTGCAGCAAGCCCGCGATACGCTCACCGACTCGCTGGCGATGCTCAATCAGATCAAGACGAACTTCGGCGAAGATCACCCGCAGTATAAGGTGGTCCAACGGCAGGTTCAGGCCGCTGCGGAACGCCTGTTCACCCTTCTCAAGCAAGGGAGTGCGCAGGCGAAGAGCGATCTTTCAAGCGCCGAAGCGAAGGTCGATGCGCTCAAGAACAGCCTCGGTCTCGCGATCGACAGCGACACGAGCTCCGGCACCGTGGAGGTCCAATACAGCGCGCTGCAGCAACGCGCCGACACGCTCTCGACCCTGTACCAGGCGTTCCTGACGAAGTTTCAGGAGATCGAACAACAGAAATCCTTCCCCGTCTCGAACGTGCGGATCCTGACCAAGGCGGACGTGCCGCGCAACCCGGTCGGCCCGAGCACGAAGCGCGCGCTTGCGATCTCGATCGTGCTCGGTCTGATCATCGGGATGATGATCACGGCCTGGCAGGAATGGCGGGAGCGTTTTCTGCGTACCTCGGATGACGTTCAGGACGAAACCGGTGGACCGTTCCTCGGCTATCTGCCGGAGTTCGAAACGTCGGCGCAGTCGGAACCGGTCCGATCGATCACGAGCACCGCCGTGTTCCAGAACCTGCGGGACGGGCTCGCCGAGAATATCTCGAAACCGAGAAACGGGTCGCATTCGACCAGTGAAAGCGCCATCTACGCCGTGCGCCACCCCAGATCCTTCTTCGCGGAAACCTTGCGCAGCGTGCGGCTCGCCGCAGAAATCCGCGCGCCGGTCGAGACCGGGGCAATCGTTCTGGGTGTCACCTCCGCACGTCCCGAGGAAGGCAAATCGACGGTGTCTCTCAATCTGGCTGCCGTGCTCAACATGTCCAATGCACGGGTGCTCTTGATCGATAGCGACATCCGGCGCCCGGGGCTCAGCCAGCGCCTCGACTTCCGCCATGGCGACGGGCTTGTCGAAGTGCTCGCCGGCCGCGCGCCTTGGCGCAACTTGGTACGTGAAGTGGAAGGCACCGGTGTGCATATCCTGCCCTGCATTCCGCCGAACGGCTTCACCCACAGCGCCGAGCTGTTGTCCTCACGCGGCATGCGCGAGTTGATCGCCGAGGTGCGCAGCGAGTTCGATTTCGTGATCATCGACCTCGCCCCGCTTGGCGCGATCGTCGATGCGCGTGCCATGATCCCGAACCTCGACACCGTGCTCCTCGTGGCAAGCTGGGGCAAGACGCCGAAGTTGATGCTGAACCGCATCCTCTCGGCCAATGCAGCTTTGCGCGAGCGCCTCTTGGGAACGGTGCTGAACCGCGTGGATATGGAAGATTTGCGTGACTTCGTCGATGTCTCCAGCACCGAGGCCTATTTCGAAGATTACAACGGGTATTTCGGGGATCCGGGAAAAAGCTGGGACAAGCCCGAGATGCGCGGCACAAATACCAACACACGCAGTAATTGAATTTCAAATGCTTGACCGGTTATTATCGAGAAGGTAACCGCTGGAGCCCAGCCCAAGTTTCGGAGTGCCAAGCCATGCGCTTGATGCCATTTCTCGTCGTCCTGACTCTTGTCACGATCATCGCTGGCGCGGTCGGGTTCTGGAATGGCATGTCTTTGGGAATGGTCGCGATTTTGTGTATTGCGATCTTCTTTCTCGGTCAGATCCTGTACGTCGGCCTCGTCGCCATCATGACCCGCGAGGAAACGGCCCGGAGAAAGAATCAGGGGCCCGCGCAAGCCGGTCGCGAGGCTTCGGACGACAATACGACGTCGCATGTTTCGCGCGGCGCCTACCTCAATCAGGAAAATCGCTGAGCTTCAGCGCACCGTTTAAGGTCACACCGCGCGGCTCGTGCTGCGTTCGGCGTCACGCATCTTCATGAACCTTGCGTCGGGCTTGGTGCGCAGGATCGCAGGCGCACCGCTTTCGACGATCCGACCCTCTTCCAACGCGAAGACCATATCCGCGAATTCGACCATCGAATAGCGATGCGCGATCGTGAGAATTGCCATCGGGGTCTCGATCTTCGCAAGGTTCGCCACGATCCGGTTTTGGCTTTGCCAGTCGAGCGCACTCGTCGCCTCGTCGAGGATCAGCAATTCGGGCTTTCTCAGCAAAGCGCGTGCCAGCGCGATCCGCTGACGTTCGCCCCCTGACAGCAGCACGCCACGCTCCCCCAGCAGAGTGTCGAGCTGCGCGGGAAGCGAGAAGACGAAGTCCGCGGACGCGACGCGGAGGGTCGCCTCCATGTCCTGCTGGTCCGCATCTGGCGCGCCAACTTGCAGAGCTTCGCGCACCGTCATCGGTGGCAGATAGGTGTCCTGCGTGACGTAGGAAATCCGGTGCCGCCAGCTCCGAATATCCATCGGATCGAGGTCTTGACCGTCTACGAGGATCTTGCCGGTCTCGGGCCGAATGAGGCCGCAAATCAGATCCGCGATGGTCGATTTTCCAGAGCCCGACGGCCCGATCAGCGCCGTCACCTCGCCCGCGCGAACGGAAAGGCTGACATCCTCCAAGGCACGCGGCAGGCCTTCGCCGTGACGATAGGATACGTTCTCCAGCCGGATCTCATGCCATGGCGCGCGCGTCGCGATCGGCAATCCCGCCGCGACATCGCGCTGGCGGAGCATCTCACCTTGGATGTTTCGGATATGCTGCCACCCCGGCAAATTCACCAGAAACATCTGCGCCTGCTGCTGAAGCGTCATGAACCGCGGGGCCAGCCGCATCATCACGAGCAGCAAGACCACGATCTCGGAAATCGCGAGGCCGAGCTGCACGAGCGACAGGTAAATGAAGATCACCGCACCGATCGCTTGGGCGATCTGGAAAATCCCTGAGCCGGTCGCGGTGCGCCGCGCGAATTCGCGCGTATCCGTCCGCTCCATATCAAGGATCGCGTCGAACCCCGCGATTTCCGCCTCCTCGAGGTTCATCGCTTTCGCCGTCTTGAGCCCCGACAGGAACCCCGAAACCGCACGGAACTGGTCGCGCCGTAGCCCCTGCAGCTTCACTCCGTATTCCGCAGACATTTTCCGGTAAGGCCTGAGCGCGAGAAAGGCGACGACGCCAAATACGGCGGATAACACCGTCATCGGCACGGAAATCATGAGCCCCAGCGCCACGTAGAGCACAAGCGATGCAGAGCCCTGGATAAGCGACATCAACAACATCGACGCCATCCGAACCCGCTCCACCTCGCCGACGAGCGCATGTTCAAGGTCTGCGTTGCGCTGGCGAACCAGATGATCCCACCGGCTCTCGGCGATGGCGGAAAACAAACCATGCCGCAAGATCGCGGAGAACCTCAGCTGGATGTCGGTGACATAGACTGTGCGCATCCGGTTGAACAAAGCCTGCAGAATGAGAAAGCAGACGAGCATCGAGAGCAGCACGGCGAGCGGGAGCGTGAAGGCGGGAATCGTCACTCCCATGAATTCGCGCTCAGTGATCTCAATGATCGGCGCGCCTTCCTCCGAACGGGACACGAGGCTCAGGATCGGCAGAAGCAGAAGGACGGAAATGCCCTCGCTGAGGCTACTCAGCATCAGCATGCCCAAGGCGATATAGAGCTTGTTGCCCGCCGCACGACGCATCGTCGTAAAGAGGTTGCGCGCCTCGCTCAGAGACGCTCTGGCGGAGAGAACGTCGCTCAATCCTCGTCTCCGGTCATTGCGCGATCCGTATTCAGATCGGCGCGAATGGCATCCGCGAGGGTCGTCATGGCGTCAAGCGTTGCGGGAAGGCGCAGGATGCGGACCTTCACCCGCCCGGCAAGCGAAACGGCGTCCCGGAAATGGCGATTGGCCGGCTCTCCCGACAGCAGGTTCTCTCCGAAGCGAACCCCGTAGGAGAACCGCAGGATCGCGGGAAGCGACTGGTTGGCGGCCACGTCGGCTGTGGAAGCCATCTCGCCCTCTCCGCGTTCGAGGATATAGAGACGCACGGCGGGAGCCGCATATTCTGCCGTCGCATCGCGAGGAAGCTGCACCCGCTTCTTGTCGATTGCCGCATGCACATCGCCCCGGGCGACGGACTTCTGCGGCCGGTGCGCCTCAAGGGCCGCGTCGGACAGCTTTACCTGTCCGAAGCCCGACAGAACCTCCCCGTCCGGCGTAAAGGCGACGAGGTCATCCGCAAGGAGCTTGCCACCGGCATTCAGCAATGCCGCCGCGGAGGTCGACTTCCCCGTGCCCTTGTCCGCCATCAGAACGACGGCCTGCCCCCCGAGGGCGACCGCACTCGCATGCAGGACGAAATGCCCCTGACGCCGGAGCGCCTCGAACAGGATCGGGCCAAGCAGCGGAAACGCGATGAGGTCGTCGCTGACACTCTCCGCGGGCTCGCAGAGAATTTCCGTACCGTCGAGATTGACGGAGAAGGCCCCGACCGTTTGCCAGTAGAACCGTGTTTCCGTAGTGCCGAACTCGTACCAGGTCGGGAAAGATCTGGCGTTTTCGGGCAGTTCCACCGGCGCACGGCGAATGCGCAAGCTGCGCGGTTCTGCAACCGAGCCGGGCACGACAGAGGCCAGTTCCGGGAGTTCAATATCGGAAACAACCTGCATGCCATATGTGCTGTAGGAATATGCGGGGGCGCCGAGCCCCTGCGCGGCTTCAATATGTTCGAGTTCGGTCACGCGTGGACCTCCCTTATCGGTTCTATTCCAGATGCAATCGGTTGGCGGGCGCGTTCTTCGCGTTCGAGCCACATGTCGAGCCACGCAGCGCGCCAGAGCTGCATGACCTCCAATCCACCGGCATCGGCGGAGGTGTCGAACAGCGCCCGCGCAGTCTCCTGAAGGCGCGTGATATTGACGTAGGCCTCGAGCCGCTCGGGTGGGTTGTCGATATACTCCCGCAACCGACCCTGTGGATCCTCGCGCATCGCGCGCCGATTGTTGGCGGTGAAATCGACCTTCGTCGATCTCAATCGGACATGCTCCGGCAGGATGCCTTTCATCGCATCGCGCATCAGCGCGCGCGGCTGTCCGTTCTTTATCTTGTCCACATCGGATCGGTTTACGCAAAGCTCGACGACGCGCCGGTCGTAGAACGGAAACCGCAACTGCAGCCCCAAGGGGCGCGTGGCTCGATCAAGCAGCTCGAACGCACTCGGCGTCAGATCCCCTGCCAGAGCGCGCGCATGCGTCGCAAACCCAAATGGCATGTCCGAATAGAGTGCGGTGCTCGCGGCTCCAGAGCGCGCGCGCAGATCCAAATCAGAAACCAGCTCCGGCGCGACAATGCTGAACCAATCCGGTTGGGCCGGATCGCTCGAACTGAAAAGCCGACGCTGCAACCGACCCGCCAATTTCGCGGCGCTACGGTTTCCGCCGTGGCGTGCATAGGCCATCACGAAAGACGCGACCGCACCACGGCCACCCGCGAACCCGTGCAGTTTTCTCAGCAACGTCCAAAGCTTCGCCCAATCACCCAACCGGGCGAGTTCGTTGAGATAGGAGAAGGACGCGCCACCGATGACTTCGTCGCCGCCATGCCCGTCGATCAAAACGGCATGGCCATCCGCGCGCGCCGCGGAACAGATCGTATGCGTCGTCACCATGCCAAAGCCCGGAAACGGCTGTTGCTGGTTCGTGAGGAAAAGGTCCGAAAGCGTTGGATCGAGTGCCGTCCCAACGCCGCCATTCAGCATCGTGGGCCGGAAGTTTCCGGCCTCCAGAACGGAATCGATATATTCGCCCTCATCGAGTTCAGGCGCAGAGGGAAACCGCAGCGAGTAGGTCGGGAAAGGCTCTGACGACAATCGCGATGCAAGGATCGCCAGCGAACTCGAATCCAGCCCCCCGCTGAGCATCGCGGCGGCGGAGCTCCCGCTCATAGCCTCGCCGGTAGCGTCCGAGAGCGCGTCCCGCAAGGCCTCGTCAGTTTGCTCGGCCGCGCTCAGGTCGCGGGGCTCGAGGCTCCACCACGTGCGCGGCGGTGACAGCATGCCGTCGCGATAGTGCATCAGTTTTCCCGGAGGCAAGCGCACGATATCTTTCCAAGCCGTGCGCGTCTGATTTGTCAGCTGCCCCGAGAGATGTTCGGTGATCCAAAGGACGTCGTGCTCCGGACGGTCTCCGGTCATCGCGATGACGGCTTCGGGATCGCTCGCGACCACGAGCCCACGCGCAGCGGCCCGGTAGACCACCGGCTTGAGACCAAACCGATCCCGGATGACAAGAAGAGTTGCACGCTTTGGATCCCAGATTGCGATCGCGAAAGCCCCCTCGAGCACATGGCCGAGCTCGTCGTCGAAGCGATCATAGGCTGCGGCAACAAGTTCGATGGCCGAGCTGTTCGGCGGCATCGCCAGACGCCGCGCCGTGTCGCGCAGGTGGGTAAGGTCCAGATCGGCCGCGACAAGCGCACCGGTTGCGCTGCGCGTCGTCTGCGGCCCCGATATGAGAACCGAAGACCGCGCGGATGCTTCAACCACGGCGTTCGGCAGCTCGGGAACGGCTGCCAGCTTGGCGGGATCCGCGAAACCGCCAATTGCGCAATGCAGTGCGGGCCGGCTCATGGGCGCGCCTCGCCTTGCGAAAACGCCGTCATATTCTTCAACAGCGTATGGCGCGCGAACTCCGCGCGCGTTCCACCGAGCACGATAATATTGTCGGAAATCAACCAGGCATGCGGCCGAAACTCGCCCCCACCCATTGGAAGCGACAGACGCACGGTGGAGTCGATCCCGCGACGTGCAAGCAAGAGCTGCCCCGATGTGGCCTGCGTCAAACAGGTCGCTTGCGGCACGAGACGTGCAGCAGCCGCCACGGCCCATGAAATTTCGGCGAGAGTGCCGCGATCTGCGGCTTTCGGCTCCGGAAAACGCGCGGCGTTGGACACCACGATCTTGCGCAACGCATCGTGGCGGTGGCGCCACAGATCGACACGCACACGCACGACTGTCACGAGCGCCTCGAACAACAGTCGAGCGTCGTGAAGGATCGGCCGTTTCCAACGCATTTCACGCAGCCTCGACGAGACCGTTTTCGTGAAGGTCGCTCAGGAGCACCGAGACATCCTCGGCAACGGTGTCGCGCGGAACAGAATAAGCGCCCGAAATCGTATCGATAATTTCTTCGACGCTCTTTTCGTCACCCAATAGATTCCAGACGATGGCGCCGATGGAATCCAGACTGAAATACGCATTGGAATTTAAATCCAAAATCGCGACGCCGTCACCATAAGGACAAGCAACACATTCGGAACGAACCCGATATTGGGACATTGCATTCATAGACTACCCACCCACACCTTGAGAGCCACGTTGCATAGAGTGGACAGAGGCGAGACCACGCCCCTGTCCTTCTCATCTTTTTATGAATTACGAGAAGGTAAGACCCGCAATATCCGTACCGGGCGGCAGCACCTGGTCGGCGATCGTGGTGCTACCTGCACCGTGGGTCAGGTCTTCGAGCTTGCCGTGCTTTTGAAGCTGCGGACGAGTATACGTTTTCATCAGTAGATACCCCCTTTTGACGTTACGTACTCATTTTGGCTTGCGCCTCCTAAAGTCTTTAATCAGGCTCCACTTGAGTCAAACCTTAGTCCATTCGGAGCGTCACAGCTTCAGTTCGCTGCGAAAATAACAGGCAAAATCAAGGCAATATTCCCGCGGCCGATTTCAGGGGGTCCAATATGCGAGCATCCTGTCCGAAAACCCGCTCAAGAAATGAGCGCGTTAAAATTTCGCCAGAAAGCTGGACATTTAAAATTGCAACCTTGGGGGAATTAAAAAGTCGCGCAATTCAACCTGGGGTTGATCTCTCGATGGATTCGATTCGCGATTTCGTGAAGGTAGGCGCGTGAGCTTTCCGGAGAAAGAGCTCACTTACGTGAAGCGGCGCGACTGTTCGACACAGGTCGAAATTCTCAGGAAGATGGCATCCGGTCAAGCGCCGCCGATCAGCACCGACCCTCGCCTTCTCTTTGAAATCGCGCGCGTGAACAAGCTGTTGATGCACCCCGGGTGGCCAGACCTTCAAGGCGACGCGGCCGAGCAGGTGAACGCTGAGCTCAACTTCGGACGCATGCGCGGAATGGTTTCGAATAATCGCGGGCTGAAGCTCGCCGCCGAGATCACCAAAGCGCTCGATGCCGGCCAGATTCCGCACCTCCACCTGAAAGGCCCGCTGCAGCAAATCCGGCTCTACGGCACGCCCCTTTTCAAGCCGTCCGGGGATGTCGATATACTGGTCGCGCCCAAGGACCGGATCGCGGCGGGAAAGATCCTCGAAGAGGCTGGGTTCAAGCCCACCGAAGCCGAACTCGGCAGCTGGTGGGTGCATTTCCTCGGCGAACGCCATTTCGAAGCGCCCGACCAACCCATCTTCGTGGACTTGCACCATAGCGTCCAACAGCCCGGCTTGCCGCGCCCTCGGAACTTGGTGGGCTTCCTGCATCGGGCGGTGAGGCAGTCGGTCGCGAACAGCACACTGCCGGTGCCGTCCCCGCCAGACATGTGTTTGATCGCCGCAATCACGCTCTGCAAAGCCTTTCTTTCGCATGAACCTGCGGGCTCTGTGGCCCTCGACATGATCAAGGCGTTCGAGAGTCTCGAGCTGGACGAACGGGATCAGCTCGAACAGCTCGCCCGACAGACGGGTCTCTCGGAAACACTGGATTGCGCAATGGCCCTCGCAACCGCCAGCATCGGGCAAGACGGCCTCCCGCCGCGATCGCACGAACTACTTGCCGGTCGTTCTGCGGAAACCGTTCGCGACATGGTCTTTCAGCCTTGGAAGAAAGGGCTGAGCTTTCCCAGACGGCGCGAAATTCTGGCAAGCCTCTGCGGGCGCGACCTGTGGCGTCTGGTGCGCGAAAGCAATCGGGCCTTCCTCTCGAACGCCTTCCTTAACGTGATCGCGCGCACACGAAAGCCCGTCGGCGAAGTGGGAGAAACCAAGCGATGACCCCCGAGATTTGCGTCGTAATCACTGCTTATAACGCCGAAGACACGATCGGCGATGCGGTCCGGTCCGCACTCGAACAGCCAGAGGTTGCGGAAGTTGTCGTGGTCGATGATGCCTCTACGGACCGAAGTGCAGAGACCGCGCAGGACGCCGCGGCGGGTGACGCGCGCCTGATCGTTCTTAGAAACGACAGCAATCAGGGACCGGCCGCGGGTCGCAACCGTGCAATCGCCGCCTCCCGGTCCCCGTTTCTGGCAGTGCTCGATGCAGATGACTTTCTGCTCCCCGGCCGTTTCTCGCGCCTTCTCGCCTATGAAGGCTGGGATCTGATCGCGGACAATATCGCCTTCGTGCCCGCCGATATGGCGCAGGCATTCGACCCTACCCGGCTTCCCGACAGTGAGACGCGGGTTTTCGAGCTCGATCTGGCTGGGTTCGTCGAAGGGAATATGGGCAAACGCGGCGAGACGCGGGGCGAACTTGGCTTTCTCAAACCGCTCATGTCGCGCGCCTTTCTGGAGCGGCACGCTCTGCGCTATGACGAAAGCCTGCGGCTGGGCGAGGACTTCGATTTCTATGTGCGCATGCTCGCGCGCGGCGCGAAATTTCTTGTCTCCAATGAATGCGGCTACGCTGCACGCGTGCGGGAAAACTCGCTCTCGGGCCGGCACGGGACGGGGGATCTGGGTGCGCTGATGACAGCGGCCTCTGCACATCTCGACGACCAATCGGTGCCCCGCGCGGCGAATTCCGCCATGCGTCGGCATCACGACCAGATCCGCGACCGCTACCTGCTGCGGCGCTTTCTCGACATCAAGGCGCAGGACGGTCTCGGGGCGGCCTTCGGCTTCTCTATCAAGCCGCCGCGGAACTTCATACCGATCGCGTCGGGTATCCTGCGGGACAAATTGCGTGCCCAAAAGCAACCCTCCGCGCCGGCGACAAACACGCTCCGCCTCTTGCTTCGACCCGAGGACTAAAGCGCGGTCTGTGGATTAAATCCGCCTATGCCTGCTCCTGTGCCCATTGCGGCAACAGCCAACGCGCCCAGGCCCCTGCCCCATCCAGAGCCTCCGGAATGACGTCATTCGCTTCGGAAAGGGCGCTCAACTTCGCGGCCATTTTCGCGGGCGGCGAGGCCCACATCGCACCGGGCGCGACCGGCTTCGGTACGCTGACATGCATTTTCTCCGCGACGGATGCGTTTGGGATTTCATCGGCCAGCACGTCAGCCCCTTCCTCGGCCCCGAGAGAGACCTGAACCGCACGGCGCTCCGGGCCAGTCGCGTCTTTGCCTTTGCGTCTCTCGGCGAGACTTCGGAGAACGTCCTGCGCCAGAGACGGACGCCGCGCGATTTTTATCGCTGCCGCCGAGAACTGCCGGGCTTTCAGGTTGGCCACGAGCGCTTCGAACTCAGCCATCTTCCGCAACCCGCGATGGCGCGCGGCCAACTGCGCGGCAACGGCTGGATCCAGCCCCTCCGACAACCGCTGCTGAGCGCGGATCATCGCGCCGATCGCGGCAGGCGAAAGCCGATGCGAAATCGATGCATTATGTCGACGGTACAGATACATCGGGTCGGGCAAAGCATAGAACTTTGCCCCCTTCAGTAAGAGACGCAGGACGAAATCGAAATCCTCGCCAATCCGCAGATCGGGGTCGTAGCGCAGATCGCCGAGGGTCGAACGACGGATCATCGGCTTGAGATACCCAAGCGGCGGGAGCTCGGTCTCCGGCGCCGCGGCCTCTACCCACAGCTTCGCAGTAATCTCGAGCGGAGCCACCAAGGACATCGGTTCAAGCAAAGTGCGACCGCCCGATCCCGGCACGGTCCCGAAGAACACCATGTCATCCGCAATAACATCCGCGCCCAGCGCGTCCGCCCCTTCCAGCATCCGCTCCAACCGCTCTGGATGCATGAGGTCGTCACTGTCGAGAATGGCGACCCACTCGCCTTTGGCCCGCTCGAGCGCGCGATTGCGCGCGGTGGCCGGTCCGGAAGACTTGTCTGCCGTCAGCACTTCGATGCGCGGATCCTGCCGCGCGAAATCCTGTGCAATGGCCACGCTGTCATCATCCGATCCATCATCGGAGACGATCAGCCGCCAGTCCGATACGGTTTGGCGGCGTAGCGATGCGATTGCAGCCGCGAGATAGGACGCGCCGCACCAGTTCGCCATGATAACCGTGATACGCTCGGCCAAGACAGTCTCCACCAGTGATGAAGACACGCTAGCCCATGCAGGCTGCCGAGTCGGCGGCACGCGCGCCTGACAAGAAAGCTGCCGAAGTCAGGTCTGCATCACGCTGCATTTGCGAGCCACAGAAAGCGAAACGCCAAAAAATCCATCGCTTTGAGACAGCTACGCCCGAGGCCTCCTGCATGTGCCACCAAAGCCCGAGCGATTCGACTGCGGGGCGCGGTACAAAGGCTGCATGTCGATCTTACGCATCCTTTCTTGTCTCGTCGCTCTCGCCATTTTGGCACCGAGCCTCGCCCGCGCGGAGAAACCTCTGGGCGGTGCCTTCTTCGACAGTTTCGACAGCTTCAACAAGAAGCGATGGTATATCTCCGATGGCTGGACCAACGGCGACCACCAGAGCTGCACCTGGGCACGGCGTGCCCTCAAGCTCGAGAAAAGCAAACTGGTCATGTTTTTCCTGCCCGAAGCGGGACCGGACAAGACCAACCTGTGCGCCGAGATTCAGACCCGCGCGAGATACAGCTACGGCACTTATGAGGTGCGGCTGAACACGCCGAAGAATTCGGGGCTCAACGCTTCGTTCTTCACCTATATCGGACCGGTCCATGACATGCCGCATGACGAGATCGACATCGAAATCCTCACCAAAGACCCCTCGAAAGTCTCGCTCAACCGATACCTCTCGGGCAAACCGATGGGCGGCGGGGAATTCCCCCTGCCGAAACCGACGACCGAAGGGTTCCAGACGCTTGCCTTCCGTTGGGAGCCGGGCGCGATCACCTGGTATGCCGACGGCAAGGAAATCCTGAAGGTCACTTCAGGCGTGCCCAGCGCGGCTCAGAAGATCTATCTGTCCTTCTGGAGCACGCAGACGCTGAGCGAATGGATGGGGCGCTATAAGAAGCCCCCCGGCCCCTTGCGCTACACGATCGACTGGGTCGGTTACACGCCGTTCGGCGAGACATGCCAATTCCCTGAATCGATGCTGTGCAAGGAACCATGACGGCCCAAACTGCACATGGCGGCTATCCGTATCGAAATGAGATCGTGATCAGCCCGACGGCGCTCTTCGCGACATTGGCGCTGTTCATCCTGCACATCACGCCGAAGATTGGGACGCTGGGCGCGCTTGGCTTTCTGATCGTCGGGTGTTTCCTGATCCTTCGGCAACCATGGCGTTCGCGCGATGAGATCGTCGATATGTGGTGGCTTCTCGCTCTGCCCGGCTGGACCGTGCTTTCGGTGCTCTGGTCGGATGCGCCAGCTCTCAGCCTTCGATACGGCATCCTTCTGACATTTACCTTCATGGTCGCCATCCTGATTGCGCGGCGCCTGTCCCCGCTCAACTACTACAAGGCCGTTTTCTACTCTTTCGCCGCGGTCAACGTCATCAGTGCGGTGCTGGGGCGCGAGCGCGCGGATGGGCTGGGCTTCCTCGGGATATTCCACAGCAAGAACGCAATGGCGAGCACCGCCTCGATGCTGCTCATCTCGGCGGCGCCACTGTTTTTCGACCGCAGCCTGCCGCGATGGCTGCGCTACTCGGGCGTGGCGATGACCCTGCTGGCCGCGCTGCTTCTCGTGAAAGCGCAATCCGTCGGCGCGATCCTTGCGAGCGTGGGAGCTTTGGCCGTCGCCGTGGGGATCGTGCTTCTCTCGCGAACCTCGGCATGGAAGCGGTTCTTCCTGCTCGTCATGATGTCGATGCTACTGCTTCTGGTAGTTCTGCTCATCATGGCGAATTTCAGCCATGTCGAGTCGTGGTTCTTCCATTCGACGGGCAAGGACGTAACGCTCACCGGGCGCACCGACCTCTGGGCGATCGCGATAAGACAGATTGCCGAACGTCCGGTTCTTGGCACAGGTTTCCAGGCGTTCTGGATACCGGGCCAGCCCGTTGCCGAAGAAATCTGGGCGCAGTTCGGGATCGCGTCGAAATCCGGTTTCCACTTCCACAACACCCTGCTCACGAACGCCGTGGAGCTCGGCCTGCCCTTCGCACTTCTGCAGACGGGCCTCGTCTTCTGGGCGGGCTATGTCGTGATTGTCTGGGCGATCCGCGATGTGCGCGCCGAAACGATCTTTTTCGCGGCCTTCATGATCCGTCAGTTCGTTCTGTCGCTGGTCGAAGTGACGTATTTCTTCCAGTTCGATCCGATCACGGTGATCACGGTCGGCGCGATGGTTTACGCGATCCGATTGCGACGCGGCGAATAGGCGGGACGCGCCTCAGCCGTTGCTTCCGGCCGCCTGCTTTTGCGGAGCTTCCGTCGAGGACGCTGTCTCATTGGGGTCACGCGAAAGCGTCACCTCCACGAGGTCACCCGGTGACAGCCGCGTGTCGAAATCGGCAACGGTCTTCGCAGCCCCCCCGCCTGCAGGCGTGACGACGACCTGCAATTGCGGGCCGCCCTCTTCGCCTGCCAAGCCTGCGCCGATAGA
>NZ_DFRG01000027.1:0-17915 GCF_002378135.1 Thioclava sp. UBA3469 | reverse complement strand
CCAAGCCTGCGCCGATAGCGCTCGGCACGGCCAGCCGCATCAGCCCACGTTGAAGATCGAGGCGTTCGCGCACATCGGAAAGTTCGGATTCCGCTTTCTGCTTATCGTTCAGCAGCTGTGTGATGCGCCCGGCGCCCAGATCGAGACGATCATTCTCGGCGCGGGCCAGTGCTTGACGAGACCGCAAAATCGCGGTGTCGACATCGAGGATCTGGCTTTGGATTGCGGCAAGCTTCTGTTCGGCTTCGATTGCCCGGTTACTGGGGCTCAGGCCGCGATCAACGAGCTGCGCAACCTTGTCGCGCTGCTCTGCAATCAACTCCCGTTGGTGGTCCAAGCCTTTGGATTTTTGCTGCAACTTGTCGATCTCTTGAGTCAGGAGAGTCACCTGCCCGTCCACGAGTTCGCTTTTGCGCTTCGCCGAGTCGAGCCGCAATTTCAGAAGCGACTGCTCTTGTGCAACGCGCAGCTCACCATCCTGCCCGAGTGAGGCAGCCGTCGGAAAATTCGCATCACTGGTGCCAGCCTGTTCCGCGTCGAGACGCGCGATGCGCAGGCGCAAATCGCCCTCTTGCCGCGCCAGCTGGGCCTCCTGTGCCGCGATCGAAAGATATTGGGACATCGTCCCATCGCCGGAGACGCCAGTCAGCCCGCCCGCGAGAGCGAGGGCGTGGCGAACAGTCATCCCGGAGGTGAAGTCCACCGGTCCCGGCTTTCTCGCGAGCCCGCCGACGATCACCGGCGCACGCTGCGTGATGCTCAGCTGAACATCGAGTTGTTCCGTCAGCGCCAACGTATCCTTCAGCCGCGCCGAGATTTCCTCGGCGACAGCCTCAGCCTCGCGCCCCTTCGTCTCGACCTTCCCGATAAACCCGATATCCAAGGCACCGTCGGACGAGATTTCATATGGCCCCTTCAGCGCGGCCCATTGCGCCATTTCACCGGCAACGCTGCGCCACTCAACAATATTGAGCGAGACAACATCGCCGGCTTCAAGCTTTTCGGCATAGGCCGGAAAGGCAGTCAGCGCAGTCACGGCCAACGGAAAGAGGAAACGCCGTAACGGGACACGGGACATTGGCACGGTTACCTCGCCCCGCTCGCAAACAGGACCGCCGGGATCGTGAGAACCAGAACCTTGATATCCAGGAGCACGTTCCACGACATCACGTAGTGACGGTCCAGAAGCACGCGCGTCGCGTAGCCAGTGTCGCTACGTCCGCTGATCTGCCAGAGGCCCGTCACACCGGGACGCACGCGCAGATAGTGACGGCCAGAGCGGCCATATTTGCGCATCTCCTCGTCAACGACGGGACGCGGCCCGACAAGGCTCATCTCGCCGACAAGCACATTGATCAGCTGCGGAAGTTCATCGAGGCTGAGCTTGCGCAGGACAGCCCCCAAAGGCGTGACCCTCGGGTCGTCATGCAGCTTTCTCTCTTCTTCCCAGATAGTGCGCTCTTCGGGGAAACGCCGGAAATGCTCTTCCAAGATTCGGTCGCCATCGACGACCATCGTCCGGAATTTCCAGCACCGAAACTTCTTGCCGCCCCGACCGACGCGGACGTGTCCGAAAAGCACGGGCCCCGAACTCGTCATACAGACAAGCGCGGCAACCCCGAGCAAAAGCGGAACAAGCAGCGGCAGGAAAACGAGCACAAGCAGCAGATCGAGCCCACGCTTGGCAATATCTCCTGCAGGACGCTCAACGAGCGGTTCAGCAGAAGCAGCACTATGGACTGTAGTCGGAGCAAAGAAGTGCCCCTTACGCGTTTCAAAGGTCATGTTTTCACCCCCCAGTGAAAGAGCGACAGTTTGAAATCCCTCGATTAACGATTTGGTAACCTTGCGAAACGAACAAGACGAAATGATCCTTTCGCACCTGCAGCATAAATTTCGCATCACCGATCCGCGAAATTGCGCCATTCTGGAGGCGGTCCGCACGAAAAACGGGCGCTAGGAATCCGATTTGACGATTATGGGCGGCAGAATCACCTTTAATCCCAGGTGCGAAGCTCGTTCGCTTTCCCAGAATTCCGCAAAATCGCGGAATTACCCCTAATTCGAAGAAATTCCTGCGACTTATTTTAGCGATGGCCAGAAAATTGGCCAATTGTGTGGCAGGCGTACGGTTTCATTAAGAGCGCTCGCCCCGTTCAGCGCTTTGCACCTCACAGCGCGGGCCGTTCCTCAGTAAGCCATTGGTATAAAGATGCCGCGACCGGCCCTTTCAAAGGAGGCCGCAGACGCAGCGGCGGCTGCCGGCCGCAGTCTGAAGCAACGGTGAGAAGACGGAGGATGATGTGACGACGCCCCGAATTCGCCTCCATCTCGGAGCCCACAAGACAGCGACAACCTATCTCCAGGCGCGCCTCGAACTGAACGCGAAGCTTCTTGCCTCGCAAGGTGTCGCTTTCTGGCCGATCAATAATGTGCGGCCCCTTTTCCATCAGGCATGGGCGGAAAGCGAAGGTACGAGCAGGTCGGAAAAGCTCAAGGCACTCTCGGGCCGTCCAACGCGCCTCGACAAGCTTGGGTCGAAGATCACGAGCCTTTTCGACACCTCGGACGAACTGCTTGTTTCCGAAGAGAACCTGTTGGGCGAAACGGGTGAATTCCTCGACGGGGCGTTTTATCCGACGGCGATATCGCGGCTCAGCCTCTTGTCGACTTTCCTGCCGGATCGCCCCTTGGATATCTGGCTCTGCATCCGGTCCTATCCCGACTTTCTGGCGTCGATCTATGGCGAAGCGATCCGCTTCTCTCCCGTGCCGCCCCCAGAGCAATTCGCATCCGCCTTTTCCTCACCGCAGGGGGCATGGCTGCAGATCATCGACGACATCCGCGATGCCTTGCCGCACGCGAATGTCTTCATCTGGCGCTACGAGGATTTCCGCGACCTCGAGCCCCGCATCCTCGAAGGGTTGAGTGACGTCGAGGCTGAGGCGTTTGAGCCGCTGCAGAACCCTACTGTGCGGGGAAGCGCTTCCGACAGTGCAATCCGCGCCATGGCCGAGACCGCTGAACCGCTCTCAGCGACGGAATGGCGGTTTCGAATGGCGGCTCTGGAGCATGAGTATCCGGTGCAAAGCGCACAGGACCGGTTCTCCCCATGGCCCGAAAACCAATTCCGAAAAATGCAGCAAGACTACGTTTCGGACCTCTCCGCGATTGAAGCGCGCGCGGATATCACGTTCATCCATTGATCGCCGGGCGACCACCTCGATCATAGCTTGCTGCGAAAGGACGCCCAGAACAGATGACCGACACACGGACACGCCTGCTGAAGGGAGCCGTCTGGATCGCGCTCGGAAGCATGATCGCGAACGGAATCGGGTTCCTGAACACGATCATCATGGCCCGGCTTCTGGTGCCCGAGGATTTCGGGCTTGTCGCGATCTGCGCTGCGGTGATGGCCATTCTTCTGTCGCTCGCGGAAATGCCCCTGTCAGAGACGCTGGTGCGCCATGACGCCCCGACCGAAGAGCATTTCAACACCGTCTTTTCGATGTCCTTCGCGCGTGGCCTCATCGTCGGGGGCGCGGTGGCCGCGCTGTCCTACCCAGTCGCGTTGCTCTATGGCGATATGCGACTGCAGAACATCCTGCTCGTCATGGCGGGATCCTTCGTCTTCGCCGGTCTCGCAAATCCAAAACTCGCCTTGTTCGAGCGAGAACTGGTTTTCCATCAAGTCGTCCTCATGAAGGTCGGCGAGAAACTCTTCGGCACGATCGTCGCAATTACGCTTGCACTCGTGTTTCGATCCTATTGGGCCTTGGTGCTGGGCGCCGTGGCCTCGGACGTCGCCCGGATCGTTCTCTCCTATGTCTTCTATCCCTTCCGGCCCCGCCTGACCTTTAGCAAGTATCGCGAGATCCTCTCTTTCTCGATCTGGATCACACTGGGCACCTGGATCCAAGCGATGAACTGGCGTGCCAATCCGCTGCTGTTCGGGGCCGTGCTGCCAACCAATATTCTGGGGCAGTACAGTTTCGGCAACCGGATCACGAATGTGGTCATCGCTCAGTTGAACCAACCCCTGCAAAGGACGTTCTTCCCGGCCTTTTCCCGGGTGAAGAACGATCGGCAAAAACTCGTATCCGCCTATAAACGTGTGCAGGGCGTTGCTTGTCTGTGGATTTTCCCCTTCGGCTTCGGCCTCGCGGTGGTCGCCCATGACCTTGTCGCGTTGGTCTTGGGAGAGAAGTGGATGCCCGCCGTCCCCGTCATTCAGATACAGGCGATCATCCTAGCCTTGCAGGCGACGGTGGCGATCCAGCCGATCGCCATGGCAACGGGAGACACCCGGCATCTCTTTTTCCGCGACCTGCGCGCATTCTTCATTCGATGGCCACTGATCCTGCTCGGGATGTATCTCGGCAGCGCGAGCTACTACGGCATGCTCATCGGCGCCCTGATTGGCGGCGCGGTGGCGGTCGTCATCAACATTATCTGGAACATGACCCTGGTCACGCAGATCGCAGGCATCAGGCTGCGCGAGCAGCTGCAACTCGCCCTGACCCCGGCGATCGCGGTGGCCTTCATGGCCCTGGTCGTCTGGCTCACCGGTAGCATGTGGGAGAAGCCGCCGAGCGTCCCTCTGGAGGCGGTGCGTCTGGTGAGCCTGATTACGATAGGCGGCACGGCCTACGTGGCTGCGGTCGCCGCGCTCTGGCAGTTCAACGGGCGCAAAGCGGGGCCGGAACTCGAAATGGCTCAGTTGTTGAAGGCGCTATTCACGAAAGCATCGAAGTTTCGCCGGACTTCTTGATCGCGCGCTCCGCGAAACGCTTCGAAAGCGCGCGTTTCAGGCGGAGGAATTTCCCGCGGTCATCGTGTGACTTCTGCAGGTGAACGAGCCAATTCTGCGACACCGAAGCCAACAGGGCCTCGTCGACCTCTTCCCCAAGCCACTCGAGCAGAGGGCGGAACCCGTCCGGTTTGCCCTTGTAGTCGGCATAGTCGATCAAGAAGGCCCGATCTCCGAGCGCCTTGGCCGACGCCTCGAAACGGCGGTCCGCATCCTCGATCAGATCGCGGATCCGTTTCATGTTCGACTCGTAGCGCCACCAGCCGGACTCTGCGACCTCGCGCCAATCGCGCGTGTTGAAGACGATACGCGCGCCGGGAAAATATTGCGTCAGGAACGCGATGGAGCTCTCATACTCTGCCAGCGTAGTCTCATGGGCGGTGAACCGGATTTCCTTGAAGCCGGTGACGCGTGTGTCCGGGTCCGGGCGTAGAATCTCTTCAACGAACGCACCCGCCAGCTTTTGGCCCCAGCTGTCGACCTTCGGATCGTTGATCCCGAACCAGGGCGCGTCCGGATTGTGGGACTTTGCATGCGGGTGCCCCTGTGCCTCGGCAAGCACGGAAACGCTCATACCAAGATGGTTGGCAATCCCGTTATTCTCGCCGCGAATGCAATACCCCTCCAACCTGTTGAGCAAGTTGAGCAGGACCGTTGAACCGGACCGACCGTAAGTGACGACAAAAAGATACTGCATTCTCTGGGCTACCTTTGAACTGTATCGAGCACTCCCCACTCGAACCTAAGCGAGCCCTGCGCCCTCTTCACCGCGTGACGGTTCTCACGCCTCCGATCCGACCCCGAGTTGCAATTTATTTGGGCAGATGCGGGCGCGACGGATAAGAAACCGGCGCATCTCATATGCGAGCCGGTCACCGAGAGCTCTTGCGCGCGGGCTGTCTTGCTCGGCTGGGGCAGCCCTCCTACCGTTTTTCGAAGCGATACTCAGGAACGGGGACCTGCCCGTGCCTGCCTTCAGGAAAGCGTTTTCAGATTGCGGCAAGAAACGATGGCCTCACAGTCCCGACCTTTAGCCGAGCAGCTTCCACGCGACGACGCGTCCCCGCGATATGCGGCGCTGATCCGGGCCTATGAATGCCCGCCGCTGCTTGCAGAGGTGATCGCGAAACTGCGCGAGCAAAGCTTCCCGCCAGAGGACATCATCATCGTGGATTCCTCGCATGATGCAGCGGTGCGCGACCAGTTCGCTGCCCTGGGCGCGACCGTCGTTCCCTACGACGACAGCGAGTTCAACTATTCCAAGGCGATAAACGTCGGCGTCGAGGCGAACACGCTTACCTATACGCTCATCTTCAGCAGTCATGTTGTCTTCGACGATCCGAAGTTCGTTGAAAACGGCTGGCGGGAGATGAAAGCGCGAGATCTCGAGATCGTCTACTGGGCGCCGGCGCATTCCGAATGCCCGGACCCGAGCAAGCTCCAACCCGTCTCGATCACCCCTCGGCTCTTCAACGGGCGCAACGGGATCTCGAATAGCGCCGCGTTGGCGCCCACGGCTTTGATGCGCGAACGTCCTTTCCGCGAAGAGGTCTTCTCAGCCGAGGATCAGGAATGGACGCGTTACTATCTGAAACGCTTCAAGCGGCCCGTGCTCCGGATCGAGAGCGAGAAGTTTCGCTACCTCAACCCCAATCACGGAGAGACCGTCTGGAGTCAGGCGAAACTTCTCAATGAAGAGCTCGCGATTGGGCATTTCGTGAATCGAAGACTGGTGATGCCCGACCGGATCGCCGCACGTTTTCTGCGCGGTGTGCTTGCCACCAT
Organism: Thioclava sp. UBA3469; assembly: GCF_002378135.1. NCBI lineage: Bacteria > Pseudomonadati > Pseudomonadota > Alphaproteobacteria > Rhodobacterales > Paracoccaceae > Thioclava > Thioclava sp. UBA3469. The sequence goes on along the minus strand of NZ_DFRG01000027.1, from coordinate 11,320 downwards.
CCGCCGACGCCCTGATCGTGCCCGGATGCATTTCGCGATCGCCAAAGCTCTGCTGGCAGCGAACTTCAAGCCTCCCAAGAGACAGTCCCGATATTTCTAACAGGCGAACTGATCGCAAAGGACTCCGAATGATGTACGACGTCCGCGAGCCGCATGCCGCGTATGACCCGAACGTGATCGACATCGTTTGCGTGACCGATTCCAACTATGCGCCCCATTTCGTGTCGCTGCTGAAATCCATCGAGGCGGGCAAAGGCGCGGAGAAGATCCGCGTTCACGCGATACTCGATTCCGTCGATGAGGCGCGGTTCTCGAAGATCGCAGAGACGGCGACGGGTCTCGAAATCCACCCCTATCACGTTGCGGATCATAAGGCGCTGAAGCTTCCGCCGATCCTGCATATCAGTCGCGCGACCTACCTGCGCCTCATCATGGCAGAGCTTCTGCCGCAGGACATCTCACGCGTGATCTATCTGGATATCGACATGGTTGTGACCGGCAGTCTCGCCGAGCTTTGGAGCACGGACCTGAAAGGTATGCCCTGCGGAGCCGTGCAAGACGCCTTCGTGGACCCGGCGGTTTTCGCCCCGCAACATGACCTGCCGAGCGAGGGCACTTATTTCAACGCCGGTGTCCTTCTGCTCGATCTCGAAGCAATCCGCGCCACGGACGCATTGTCCCAAGCCCTCGACATGCTTCTGGCGGCGCCCGACAAATACGAGTTTGCGGATCAGGACGCATTGAACAAGGTATTCTGGGAAAATTGGTCACCGCTGGACGCGAAGTGGAATTTCCAGCGCCTCTTTCTCTGGGAAGGGTGCGACTACACCTCTTCCGTTCCCTTGGCTCAGGCATTGCCGCGGATCATTCATTTCACAGAGTCGCCGAAACCCTGGCAGGCCGCCGAATGGCACCCCTATGCGTGGCTCTACTGGAAATATCTCCGCCGCACGCCCTTTCTTGCGGAGGTCATGGAGCGCGAGAAGGTCGGTTGGCTCAGGCTTCTGAAGTTCTGGCTGAAGTTTCACCTGAAGAAACCGCGCTCCTGAGCGCATAGAATGCCGGCGCCGGAAGGCAAGCACATGCGGTGACGAGCTACACTTTCAACTCATTCCGCAGCCCCGAGCCTAGGACGCTGGCGCATGCTTCTAAGGATAGCTCTCTGGAGTGTCGCGGTATGACGCTCAAAAAGCCAATGAACACACCACGCGAGCAAGAAGGAAGACAGGATATACACCCCGAACAGGACCATCCCGTTCCCCAAAGCGTCGAACCTCGCGACATGACGCATCGAACTGAGCAACGCCATCAGAGGGAAATGAACAAGATAAAGAGAGTAAGAGATTTTGGAGAGGAACTCTGCCAGCCGCGCGCCGTGGTCGAAAACCGGATTTGAGAGCGCGATCACTGCGAAAAACGCCGCAACAGCCGTGATGTAGAGTGAGCCGATTGAGTAATCATTAACGAACTTGAGAGCGGACATGACGACGAAAAGCGCGAAGACCACCGCGAGCGCGTAGATCGCTTTCGTTGCAACAAGGCGTCCGAGAAGCCCGTCGCGTGCTTTCCACGCAAAGTATCCAAACAACCAAGTCGGAAAGAGTACTGCCAAGTCGAGCCCGATGAACCACATCGTCAGAACGAAGAGCGCGGCAAAAAAGAGCTGATAACGGCCTGGTTTCAATGCAAAAAAGCCGAGCGGAAAAGCGACGTAATACCAAAATTCGTAGGCGATGCTCCAAAGCGGTCCATTACTCCCGTAAACGGGAACGATAATATTGTGCAGGAAGAAAGCATTGCCCAGAAAAACGAGGACCCCGTTGGCCACCGGCTCGTTCGGGGCGCTTGCGAACTCGGCCCCAAACTCACCTCGATAGTAAGCCGGGTCAAATTGAGATGCTCCAAGCCAGTCGAACATTGCTGTCATGACGAGTACCGGGAGCAAGACGATACCCAAACGGACAACCCTGTGAACCGCGTACTCTTTCCACGACCAACGACCTTCGTGATAGGCCCGATCCACGGAGCCAGCGACCAGATAGCCTGAGAGCACGAAGAAAATGATTACGGAATAGGTGCCGAGACCGGTGAGCAAATAGAAGACTTTGGCGACGACCGTCGAGTCGTTCGCAAGCTCGGAGAAGTCGACGAAAAGGAAAGCTCTTGCGTGGCCGATCATCACCAGTATCGCGGCGATTGCGCGAAGCCAGTCGAGACCTACAATCTTCTGTGCCATTGCGCGCCCTCGTAGCTCGAACGGGGCAGGGCGATTTCGATGCGAAGAAAACTTGGGTGCCGCGCTCCCTCAACTCAGGGAGCGCGCATACTATCCGCAAGGCAAGTATTGCTCATCGCGGCCATCCGAGACCAGGGAGCCACACACGTTCAATGAAGCATTGTTGGTCTGCATGCGAAGAAATTACGCAAGCGAAGAACACGCAGATTTGAAAGGGCCATCGATCCGCTCTGCACGGGGGACGCGACCGCCCCTCACATGCTTCGCGACGTTAACGGTGCCCTCAGTTATTGCAGGGCGCGCAGAGAGGTCAGAACCTCGTAATTGGGGCAATCCGTGGGGATGGCCTGCGGGCCTTCGCCCTTCTCTGCCAGAACGGCGAGGCAGAACTCGGTGCGTCCACAGGTGCGGCAGGTGGTGATCATCTCGGCGAAATCGGCTTGCGTGAGGAAGCCGTTATGCATCGCTTCGGAGATATTCACTCCAAGACGCCGCGCCATACCGCGCGTCACCCAGAAGTTCAGATCGATTTCGCTTTGCATTCCCATCATTCCACTCCTTGGGGTTCGGCGCCGATGGTGGCGCGGAGCCGCGACATCATCAGGCGGTTTTCGCAATAGGCGGGAGGTGCCTTCGCGGGGTTGCTTTGCGGGTCATGCTCGGCCAGCCAGAGCAGGCAGGCCCCGGCCTCGCGGCACTTGGTGCAGCGGATCAGCGCGTCTCTCCAGCCCTCGCCACTGAGCCGTCCGCTGGCCATTTCCATGCTGAGATCGCCGCCCATCTGCTGGGCCATCCGGTTCATCATCGCCGCGTGGCGATTGAGATGTTTGGCAGCGGTCATGGCGGCCTCCCTTGAACAGTCATCCCGGTGATGGGGGGACTCTGCCGTAGGGTCCGCGATTTCGATATGATTCAGATCAAGCGTTGCGATCCGAGGTATCGCCGTCGATTTCATGTCCGACATTGCAGTCCAGATCGGGCGCGAAGCGCGCGGCCAACGCCTGCGCTTCCTCTGCGACCACGGCGCGGTCGCGCCTCAAGGTCATCCCGGATTGCGAATGAGCTGCGGCGCGCAGCGCCTGATGCGCGGCGGGACGGCCGAAGTGATCGGGATGCATCTCGGCCACGGCTTCCAGCACTTCCTGCTGGCGCAGAGCGACTTCCAGATGCCCCGCCCCATCGCGCCCGATCGCGGCGAAAGCGTCCTCGGTATATTGCTCGGGCGTCACCGCGCGCACATAGACGCGGTCGAAGACGCATTCGGGGCTGTTCGGCGGATGCCATTCGGCCAGCACCCTCGCCAGACGCCCCAGAATGTCGATCCCGGTACCGGGGTCGTTGATCGCGGGCGAAAGCGCGCGAGAGGCGATCTCGGCCAAAGCGATCAGCCCGAATTGCGGATCCTGATCATAGTCACGGGCATGGTCGATCGTGAAGGCGTCGCGCGCGGCCTCTTCGATCTCCTCGCGGGTCTCGGTATCGCCCGGCAGCGCATCGCATTGGACCAAATGAGACGCCCCATGGACGAATTCGCCGGGCCGCGCGCAAAGCCAGATCCGGCAGCCATGCGCCTCGGCGACCTTTTGCAGCGCGCCCATATCGACATGCTGCACATGGCCGGTCCGTGTCGAGGTGATCCCGAAGACACCCACGGGCGGGTCTTCCCATTCCTTGCCGCCGAGCCACGGCCGCTCGCAGCGTGCCTTCAGCGCCGTGCTCGCGGCACTCTCGACGCGGCTGATCACATCGCCCAAGCGTCCGAATTCGCTCAGATGCTGCACCCAGCGCAACAGCGAGATCACCACCATCGCCACCACGCCAAGCGTCACCACCAGAAGGATGAACCGCCCCGAGTCGTCATAGACATTCGTCTCGAGCGCGATGATCCCGACCAGAGAGAAGACGAAAGAGCCGATGAAGCTCGCGAGCACGTTCTGCGTGACGCGGTCGGTCTGCATAAGCTTGATCGCACGTGGCGTCGCCCCGGTCTGAGCCGAGCTGAACGCGGTGATCATGATCTGCAGCGAGAAGGTGGTGACCGTGAGCATCGCGGTCGCGATAATCTTCAGGATCGGCTCCACCGAGCCTGCCCCCATCTTGTAGCCGAGATCCGGCGGCACGAGATAGCCGAAGCCCGCCGATCCCAGCGCGGTCAGGACCCCCAGCACGCCGAAGGCCGTCACCCGCACCCAGATCTCGCGCAGGATGACCTTCAGCCGCCAGCGCAGTCGCGAAAAGATTGCCATTGGTTCTTTGTCCCCGTCCCCAGTTCCCGCGTCCCGGACCCGCCTTTGCCGGGGGCCTCTATGTCAAATCTCAAGTGCGCAGGCCCTGAACGGGTTCCCTCAGCTGCCCGCCGGGATCTTGCCCGCACGCAATTGGGCGACGGTGTCGCGCACCACGTCGAAGCGCAGTTGATTGGGTGGATGGGTGCCCAGCGTCTTGTCGCCCGGATCGGGCAGGCGCAGGAAGAACTGCGCGCCTTTGAGCGGATCGTAGCCCGCGTCCCATGTGATAATCGTGCCGAGCCGGTCGGCCTCCAGCTCGTAATCCTTGGAATAGAGCCGCGAGCCGATCTCGGCCCCGATCCGCCGCGCACGCTGCACGGTCAGGGGATCGGCGCCCTGCGCCTGCACCGCGCGGCCCATGTAGGCCGCCCCCACCGCCGCGTCGCGTTCGCGCTGAGCGATATGACCCGCGATGTGATGGGCGGCCTCGTGGCCGATCACGAAGGCCAGTTCGTCGGCATTGCGCACCTCGGCGATCATCGCAAGCGTCACCCCGATCACCGGGCGACCCGAGCGATCGGTGGTCTGAAACGCATTCGCATCCAGATCGAGCCGGTCATCGACCACGAAGAGGTAGTCGCAGTTGAGCTTGCGCGTGCGCTTGCGGCATTCCTGCTCGATCTGTGGCTCCATCCGGTCGCCCACAGCGACCAGCCTCGACACGGCCACTTCGGCGCGTTGCCTGTCTTCGGGCGAGATTTCGGTCTGCGGCATAGGCGCCATCGTCGGCACGCAGCCCGAAAGCAGCGTCACGGCGAGCGACAGGATCACGAGGAGAAAACGGAAGGAAGGCATCGACGGGAAAGCGCCCCTGAAAGAGGATTTTCCCCAGCTTAGCGACTTGGCTCGCAGCAGCATAGCCTCCTGCACGTGATCGCCTGCAAGCGCCGGCGTGATTTCGCTTTTTCGGATCGAAAAGCCGCGCTAGCATGAAGGCATGTTTACCATCGAACACGAATTCGACGCGACCGTGATCACCCTTGTCGACGAGGGGACGGATCCGCTTGATTATCTGCAGGAAGACATCACGATCAGTTCCTTCGAGGATTGCGTCGTGGTCGAACAGCTCGACGAGCAGACCGAGCAGGTGCAGACGATCACCTTCAGCCATGCCCAGCTGCGGGAATTGGCGGCGGCGCTTAACCTGCCCGAAGGCGTCTATCGCCTGAAGCAGACCGGCAGCGCCTCCAGCGAGGACGGCTGATCCCCCTGCCCGCGCCGCAGCGCCCGCTCAATCGAGGCGGAATACCTTGTCGCGCGCGGTCTGGCCCCGGATCAGCGTCAGCCGCGATTTCGCGACGCCCAGCGCCTTTGCCAGCAATTTGACGACCGCCGCATTGGCCTTGCCGTTCTCCGGCACGACCGTGACATAGGCCCGAAGCCCTTCATCCCCCACGCGTATCTCGTTGCGCGACGCTTTCGGCGTCACGCGCAGCGCGATTTCGCTGCCCGGAATGGCAAGGTGGCTGAGATCCGTCATCGCGCCGCAGCATAGACCCTGCTCAATGGCGCACAAGCCAGTTGCCCATGCTGCGGTTGCAATCGCGCGCCGAGCGCCCGATATCTGGCGCAACAGACGGAGAATTTCATGACTGAACTGCCCGAAGTGAACCCGGCCGAACGCAACGATGCGGCAATGGCTTTCCTTCTGACCCGCCGGTCGCGCCCGGCCAAGACGCTCAAGGCCCCTGCCCCCGACGAGGCCGCGCTGCGCGAGATCCTGACCGCCGCCGCGCGCACGCCCGATCACGGAAAGCTGGAGCCTTGGCGCTTCATCACCATCACCCGCGAGGCTGCCCAGCGTCTGGGCAGCGAGGCCGAGACCCGCGCCAAGGCGCAGGGCCTGACTGACGAGAAGATCGCCAAGGCTGGCAAGCAATTCCATGACAGCCAGCTTTGCGTGGCCGTGGTCTTCTCCCCCAAGGAGAGCGAGAAAGTCCCGCAAGTCGAGCAGCTCTATTCGGCGGGCGCGGTCTGCCTGTCGCTTCTGAACGCCGCCCTCGCCGCAGGCTGGGGCGCGAACTGGCTCACCGGCTGGGCCGCGCATGACGAGGCCTTCGGGCGCGAGATGCTGGGCCTCAAGGAGGGCGAAAGCGTCGCAGGCTTCATCCATCTGGGCACCGAAGGCGTCGCGCCTCCCGAACGCCCCCGTCCCGACCTCGACGCGATCACGACGCGGATTTCGGAATGATCATCTCGAGCTATGTGAAAGCCTGGGCCGACCTGCTGCGGCCCGGTGCGATGAAAGTCGTGGGCTTCGGCGTGGCCCTCTCGCTGGGCCTTCTGGTCGCGATCTATGTGGCGATGGTGATGCTGATCGGCTGGCTGGTGCCGGACAGCTTCTCGCTGCCCTTCATCGGCGAGATCGGCCATATCGATACCGCACTATCGATCGTCTCGGCGGGCGTGATCCTGTTCGCCTCGATCTTCCTGATGGTGCCCGTGGCCTCCGCCTTCACCGGCTTCTTCCTCGAAGACGTGGCCGAGATGGTGGAGGACGTGCATTATCCGACTCTGCCGCCGGTGCGCAAACTGACCTTCGCCGAAGGGATGCGCGACACGGTGCGGTTTTTCGGGGTGATCCTCGCGGCCAACATCATCGCGCTGATGATCTATCCTTTCGTGATCCCGCTGGCGCCGTTTCTGTTCTTCGGGCTGAACGGCTACCTTCTGGGGCGTGAATATTTCCAGATGGCCGCCTTCCGGCGGATGGAGCGTGAAGCGGCGCTCGAGCTTTACGAGCGCAACAAGGTCACGATCTGGGCCGCGGGCGCGCTGATGGCGGTGCCGCTGTCCATCCCGCTGGTGAACCTCTTCGTGCCGGTTCTGGGCGCTGCGGGCTTCACCCACCTGTTCCACGCGATCACCGGTCGCCGCGGGTGACGGGGCGGCGCCGAGGCGCCGCTCACATCTCTTCCTTGATACCCTTGCGGATCAGCAGCCAGTTCACCGGATAGGCGGTCACGAAACCGGCCATCATCGCGATCTGCATGGCGAACCAGAATTCCGGGTCGGCGGCGTTGATCTCAGCGCCCCAGAGCCCTTTGAACACGGCGAAATGGAAGATCGCCATCATCCCGTACATGCCGATCTGCCACGAGGTGAGCGAGGCCACGTCAGCTTTCGCCGCCTCTTTCAGGCCTTTGGCGAGGCCGAGCCCACGCATCGGCGCAATCGAGAAATATTGGAACACGATCCCGATCGCGAGGGCGAAGACATAATCGAGTCCCCAGACCGCAAAGATCTTGTCTTCCCAAAAACCCGGCCAGCCGAATGCGATCAGCACCGCAGGAACCGCGAGCGCGAGGTTCTCGGCCAGAATATCGCCGAGAGTGCAGCCTGCGCCGCAATGGAGCGTCCCCTTCGCGACCGAGACCGGGAAGGGCGCATTGCCATGCCCGGAATGGCGCTTGTGAAACCAGATGATCAGCGGTCCGGCGAACAGCCCGCAGATCGGCCAGACCCAAGCCATGATCGCCATATGCGGCGGGTTCCGACGAACTTGAACGAGAAGATAGAGAAATGAGAGAACGCCTACAGCAAGCGATAACCAGCTCAGAACGGTAAACCAGTTTGGTGTCATGGGAGGCTCCTTTCAATAACCTCCCAACTCGCTCCGCTTTACTGGGTTCCTTGCGCGCCTAGCGGCGCAACTGCCCGAAGAAGTCGATATCTTCCAAAGTGATGGTCCCCGACAGCAGCACCGCCGCGATGACCGCCCAGAGCACGATGGTGACAATAGTGGTGATCTTCACCTTCGCGCCCAGATGCGCCTCGTGCGGCGCCCCTGCGGGGGTGCCCGGCACGACCTCGTCCACATCGCCTTGCGTCTTCAACCGCACCGGCAAGACCATGAAGAAGATCATGAACCAGATGACCGCGAAGAGGATGATGCCGCCTGTGAGGCTCATCAGACCTGCTCCAGTTCGACCAGGCAGCCGTTGAAGTCTTTCGGGTGCAGGAACAGCACAGGCTTGCCATGCGCGCCGATCTTCGGCTCGCCGCTGCCCAGAACGCGCGCGCCATCCGCTTTCAGCTTGTCGCGCGCCTCGAGGATGTCTTCCACCTCGAAGCACATATGATGGATGCCGCCCGCGGGGTTCTTCTCGAGAAAGCCGTTGATCGGGCTGTCCTCGCCCAGCGGGTAGAGCAGTTCGATCTTGGTGTTGGGCAGTTCGATGAAGACGACCGTGACGCCGTGATCGGGCTCGTCCTGCGGCGCGCCGACATTGGCACCCAGCGTGTCGCGATACTTGGCCGAGGCCGCCTCGAGATCAGGCACGGCAATGGCGACATGGTTCAGGCGTCCGATCATTTGGGTCTCCTCCGGTAACGCGGGCGTTAAAAGGGGTAGCCGGGCGCGCGGCTTCGCGCAAGCCTTGCGGGGACAGTTGTGATCCCCGTTCGGATTAACGCCGTGTTAGGCAATCTGCGCCCTACTGATCGGACAGCCGAATCCGATCGCAGCCGAAGGGGCCCCGACATGAGCGACACGATCCCGACCCTGACCCGCATGCCGACACCCGAACGCCCTCTGACCGGGCTGACGGTGCTGCTGGTGGAAGACAGCCGCTTCGCCTCGGAAGCTGTGCGGCTGCTGTGCCTGCGCTCGGGCGCGCGGATCCGACGCGCCGATTGCCTCGCCTCGGCAGATCGGCATCTCAAGACCTATCGGCCCTCGATCGTGATCGTGGATATGGGCCTGCCCGATGGCTCGGGAAGCGACCTGATCGCCGAGATACGCGGGACGCGTGGGCCGCATCCGGTGATCCTTGGCACCTCGGGCGACCCCGACCTGAAAAGCGCGGCCCTCGCGGCGGGCGCGGACGGGTTTCTGGAAAAGCCGATCGAAAGCCTCGCCGTGTTTCAGGAAGCGATCCTGTCGACCCTGCCCGAAGAGATGCGACCGCTCGGCTTTCGCGCGCTTGCCGATCTTGTGATCGCGCCGGACCCGCTCGCGCTGCGCGACGACCTGCAGCACCTCTCGGAACTGCTGCGCGACACCAAAGGGGCCGACACGCGCGCCCTGCCCTATGCCGCACATTTCCTTCATAGCATCGCGTGCTCGGCCCATGATGCGGCGCTGGACGATGCGGCGCAGCGCCTGAGACGGTCCGGCGGTCCCTCGCGCGAGGATATGACCCGGATCACGCAGATTATAGATGCGCGGATCGCGGCGGCCGGGGCGTTCTGACGCAGCCGGGAACTGCCTGATCGACTTCGCGTTGCTCAAACAAGTCAAAGCAACCGGAGGACAGCCCGATGAGCTCGATCTACGACGCCATCAAGCAAGATCACGACAATCACCGCGCCCTGATGAAGAAGATCGCCGATACGTCCGGCGACAGCGCGGAGCGCACGCAGGCGTGGAATGAGTTCTATTACGACATCAAGTCCCACGCCGCCGCCGAGGAAGAGACCTTCTATTCCAAGCTGATGACCAAGACCTGGGGTCAGGATTCGGCGCGGCACTCGGTCGAGGAACATGCCGAGCTCGACGATCTGCTCGAAGAACTCAACGAGATGGACATGGCGAGCCCCGGCTGGCTGAACAAGTTCCACAAGCTCGAGCATGACTACAATCACCACATGGACGAGGAAGAAGACGAAATCTTCGGCCGCGCCAAGGACGTGATCGACGAAAGCGAAATCGAGAATTACGGCGAGAAATTCCTCGAGCGTAAGAATAAGGAAATGAAGCTGGTCGACGAGAAGAAGAAAGACAGTCTCGAAGACTGATCGGGGTTTTAGGCTCAGGGTGGCTCGGCTTCGGCCAGAGCCCCTTCGCCTTACCCCTCCGCGCCTTTTGCGCTGGCGCGCTCCTCCACCGCGAATAACAAAAGGCCCCGATCCATCCGGAACGGGGCCTTTTAAATGGTAAACCGTGCGAGGATCAGTCCTCCTGCGGCAGGACCCGCAGGCGCAGTTCGCGCAGCTGTTCGTTCATCGGCTCCGACGGCGCGCCCATCATCAGATCTTCGGCGCGCTGGTTCATCGGGAACATGATGACTTCGCGGATATTCGCGGTGTCGGCGAGGATCATCACGATCCGGTCGATGCCGGCGGCGCAACCACCGTGCGGCGGGGCGCCGTATTTGAACGCCTTGACCATGCCGCCGAAACGTTTCTCGACTTCGGAGGCCGGGTAGCCCGCGATCTCGAACGCCTTGTACATGGTCTCGAGCTTGTGGTTCCGGATCGCGCCCGAGAGGATCTCGTAGCCGTTGCAGGCGAGGTCGTACTGGTAGCCTTTGACCTGCAGCGGGTCGCCCTGCAGCGCCTCCATCCCGCCTTGCGGCATCGAGAACGGGTTATGCGAGAAGTCGATCTTGCCCTCGTCATCGGCCTCGTACATCGGGAAGTCGACGACCCAGGCAAACTTGAACTTGGTCTTGTCGGTCAGTCCCAGCTCTTCGCCGATCACGTTGCGCGCACGGCCTGCGACGCCCTCAAAACTCGACGGCGCGCCGCCGAGGAAGAAGGCCGCATCGCCCTCGCCCAGACCCAGCTGCGCGCGGACCGCCTCGGTCCGCTCGGGGCCGATATTCTTGGCCAGCGGGCCTGCGCCTTCGAGCGAGCCATCCTCGCCCTTGCGCCAGAAGATGTAGCCCATACCCGGCAGGCCCTGCTCCTGCGCGAACTTGTTCATCCGGTCGCAGAACTTGCGCGAACCGCCCGTGGGGGCCGGGATCGCGCGAATTTCAGTGCCGTCCTGCTCCAGCAGCTTGGCGAAGATCGCAAAGCCCGAGTCGCGGAAGTGATCGGAGACCACCTGCATCTCGATCGGGTTGCGCAG
>NZ_DFRG01000144.1:0-5189 GCF_002378135.1 Thioclava sp. UBA3469 | reverse complement strand
GGAGGCGCCGGTGCCGTCAGCCGCGCCCGGCGCGCCATGTTCGGAGCAGAATGCCCAGATCAGGAAGGCACCGAACAGCAGGAAGGTCATCAGACCGAGGAACAGAGCCACGAGGAAGGGCTCATGCGCCACGACCATCAGGAATACGGTGACCACAAGCCCCGTAATACCTGCCCAGATACCCGCCTTGCCGCGGCACCCTTGTGTCTGATCACCCATTCCCGTTTCTCCATTCACTCCGCCGAACGGCGGTCTCTACCCTGTTGTGCTTATTCGTAAATGCCGTCTTTCTTTGCGCGCGACGAGAATTCGGTCTCCGCCCCGCTGGCCAGTTTCTCTGCCTGACCTTTCCAGTCGTCACGCGTCGCGCGACCTTTGAAGCCTTCGAGATTGCCGTCGACCCAAGCGAGTTCCGCATCGGTCCAGCCAGCGATCTGGTCGAAGTGATAAATGCCCATCGAATGCAGAAGCGTCTCGAGCTTCGGCCCGACGCCCTTGATCATCTTGAGGTCATCGGCCCCACCGTCGCGCGGTGCGTCGAGCAGCTTGGGCTTCTCGCCCGCCTCTGTCTCCGCAGCCTCGGTGCCTTCGGGCTCGCGCTTAGACTCCGGGCGGGCCTTCGAGGTGGCCTGCGCTTCGGATTTCGTCACGCCGGTCTTGTCGGCGGGCGTGTCCTTGGCGGGCTTGGCCTCGGTTTTCTTGGCGGCCTTGCGCGCCTCGTCCTGTTGCGCGGCAGAGCGCGGACGCTCCTGCCCCATCGTGCCAATCGGGCCGCGCTGGCCCGAGCTTTGCCACGGTGCGGCGAGCGGCACTTCCGTGCCGTCGATACGCTTGATCGTGTCGCCGATGCCGACCGCGAGGTCGACCGAAGCATTGTACTCTTCCTTGTCGCCCTTGGACTCGGTGAGCGCGGTCAGGCCCGAGGCGGGCTCGGACGAGAAGCGGCCGGTCTGCGAGCCGGGCTTCGGCACGTCGCCCTTGCCCATTTCGTCGATCAGCTTCGCGAGGCTCTCCTCGGTCAGGTCTTCGTAGTAATCCTTGCCGACCTGCATCATCGGTGCGTTCGCGCAGGCGCCGAGGCACTCGACCTCTTCCCACGAGAACTTGCCATCGTCCGAGAGCTGGAACGGCTCGGCGGCGATCTTTTCCTTGCAGACCTTCATCAGGTCTTCCGCGCCGCAGATCATGCACGAGGTCGTGCCGCAGATCTGCAGGTGGGCGACCGAGCCGACCGGAGCCAGCTGGAACATGAAGTAGAAGGTCGCGACCTCGAGCGCCCGCATGTAGGGCATGTCGAGCATCTCGGCGACGGTTTCGATCGCCGGACGGCTCAGCCAGCCTTCCTGTTCCTGTGCGCGGAACAGCAGCGGGATGATCGCCGAGGCCTGACGGCCGACCGGGAACTTGGTCATCTGGGCCTTGGCCCATGCGAGGTTCTCGGGCGTGAACTCGAAACTATCGGGTTGTTCCGGGTAAAGACGGCGAAGCATTAGCGGTCAACCTCCCCGAACACGATGTCCATCGTGCCGATGATTGCAGACACGTCGGCGAGCATGTGCCCCTTGGCGACGTGATCCATGGATTGCAGGTGCAGGTAACCCGGAGCGCGGATCTTCGCGCGATACGGCTTGTTCGTGCCGTCGGCCACCAGATAGACGCCGAACTCGCCCTTGGGCGCTTCGACGGCGGCATAAACCTCGCCCGCGGGGACGTGGAAGCCTTCGGTATAAAGCTTGAAGTGGTGGATCAGCGCTTCCATCGAGCGCTTCATCTCCGACCGCTTCGGCGGGGTCACCTTGCCGCGGGCAAGCACGTCGCCCTGATTTTCCGGCATCCGCAGCTTCTCGATCGCCTGAAGGACGATCTTGGTCGACTCGCGCATCTCGGCCATCCGGCAGAGGTAGCGGTCGTAGCAATCGCCGTTCTTGCCGATCGGAATCTGGAAGTCGAACTCGTCATAGCATTCGTAGGGCTGCGCGCGGCGCAGGTCCCATGCAAGGCCGGAGCCACGCACCATCACGCCGGAATAGCCCCATTGCTGGATTTCTTCCTCGGAGATGACGCAGATATCGACGTTGCGCTGCTTGAAGATGCGGTTCTCGGTCAGCAGCCCTTCGATGTCGTCGAGAACTTTCGGGAACTCATGCGCCCAGGCCTCGATATCGTCGAGCAGCTTCGGCGGCAGGTCCTGGTGGACGCCGCCGGGCCGGAAATAGGCCGAGTGCAGACGTGCGCCGCAGGCCCGCTCGTAGAAGACCATCAGCTTCTCGCGCTCTTCGAAACCCCAGAGCGGCGGCGTCAGCGCGCCCACGTCCATCGCCTGCGTCGTCACGTTGAGCAGGTGGTTCAGGATGCGCCCGATTTCCGAGTAGAGCACGCGGATCAGCGAGCCGCGACGCGGCACTTCCACGCCGGTCAGCTTCTCGATGGCGAGGCACCATGCATGTTCCTGGTTCATCGGCGCGACATAGTCGAGGCGATTGAAGTAAGGCAGGTTCTGCAGATAGGTGCGGCTTTCCATCAGCTTCTCGGTGCCACGGTGCAGCAGCCCGATATGCGGGTCGGCACGTTCCACGACCTCGCCGTCCAGCTCCAGCACCATGCGCAGCACGCCGTGGGCGGCCGGGTGTTGGGGACCGAAGTTGATGTTGAAATTGCGGATGCGCTGCTCGTCGGTCAGCGTGTCCCTCGAGCCGTCATCATAGACATTGTTGCGGATATCGCCGTCCATCATTTCGCCTCCTCGCCCTTCTCGTCACCGGGAAGGATGTATTTCGCACCTTCCCATGGCGAGAGGAAATCGAACTGCCGGTATTCCTGCGTCAGTTTCACCGGCTCATAGACGACGCGCTTGAGCACTTCGTCGTAACGCACTTCGACATAGCCCGTCGTCGGGAAATCCTTGCGCAGCGGATGGCCGCGGAACCCGTAATCGGTCAGCAGACGGCGCAGGTCCGGATGGCCCGAGAACAGGATGCCGAACATGTCGAAAATCTCGCGCTCGAACCAATCGGCACAGGGGTGCAGCTTGGTGATCGAGGGCACCATGTCCTCTTCGCGGACCGCCGCCTTAATGCGGATGCGCTGGTTGCGATACATCGACAGGTAATGCCAGACGACATCGAAGCGCTGCGGGCGTTCGGGCCAGTCGATGGCCGTGATGTCCACGAGGTTGGTGAAGCGGCAATTCGGATCGTCGCGCAGGAACTCGGTGAACCCGGGAACGGATTGCGCGGTGATCGTGACCGTCAGCTCGTCGAAGGCGATCTCGGTGGAGACCACGTCATCGGGGCGCTTCAGCTCGATATGGCCGGCCAGTTCGCGAAGGGCAGTATCGTCCATCTCTCGCTCTCCTCAGCGCACCAGCGTGCCGGTGCGGCGGATTTTGCGTTGCAGCTGAAGGATGCCGTAAAGCAGCGCCTCCGCCGTGGGCGGGCAGCCCGGAACGTAGATATCGACCGGCACGACGCGGTCGCAGCCGCGCACCACCGAATAGCTGTAGTGGTAATAGCCACCGCCATTCGCGCAGGAGCCCATCGAGATCACGTAGCGCGGCTCGGGCATCTGGTCGTAGACCTTGCGCAGAGCGGGCGCCATCTTGTTGGTCAGGGTGCCGGCGACGATCATCAGGTCGGACTGGCGCGGGCTTGCGCGCGGCGCGGTGCCGAAGCGCTCGAGGTCGTAGCGCGGCATCGAGACCTGCATCATCTCGACGGCGCAGCAGGCGAGACCAAAGGTCATCCAGTGCAGCGAGCCGTTGCGCGCCCAGTTGATGATGTCTTCGGTGGAGGTCAGCAGGAAGCCTTTATCCTGCAATTCCTTGTTCAGCGTCTGCGTCGCGACTTCGCGATCCGCACCGGCGGTATTGGCAGAGGTCATCACGCCCATTCCAGCGCCCCTTTCTTCCACTCATATGCGAATCCTACGGTCAGAACCGTCAGGAAGACCATCATCGACCAGAATCCGACCATGGAGAGCTGACCGAAGGCCACCGCCCAAGGGAAGAGGAAGGCCACTTCGAGATCGAAAATGATGAAGAGGATGGAAACGAGGTAGAAACGAACGTCGAACTTCATCCGGGCATCGTCGAAGGCGTTGAAGCCGCATTCGTAGGCCGACACCTTCTCAGGGTCGGGATTGCGGACCGCCACCACTGCCGCAGCGAGCATGAGCACAAGGCCCAACACGATCGCCATGGCGAGAAAGATGAGGATGGGAAGATATTCGCGCAGCATGTCATGCATGGGCTTGGCTCCCTAACATCGCGACGACTTGTCGCGCAGGTTCTGGCTAGGCGAGCAATAGCCTTGCGCCCCATTGGGGTCAACCGAGAGCAGGCCGGAAAATCATGCAAATGCGGGCCACAGATGCTTTTTGCATACGACTGTATGCGAATTTTTTGCGTTTCGAGCGCCGCTCAGAGCCTGCCCGCGTTGGACTGCGCCGCTTTTGCAGCAGCGCAGCCTTCGATCAAACTTAACGGCGCTTTGAATTTTCGGAATATTCGACCTGCGCGCCGCAGGGTGCCACTTAAGGCTGCCTTAAGCTTTCCACGCCGGATCGCGCTTCTCGAAAAACGCGGTGATTCCTTCGTCCGACTCGGCGGATTCCCAGCGAGTCACCAGCGCCTCGATCGTCATGTCGATCACGCTCTCGTCGATCCGCGGTCCCAGCGCCCGGACCAGCGCCTTGGCCTCGCCCACCGCGCCCGGCGCGCAGGCAAGATAGGGCTCGGCCTCGGCCATCACGGCGCGCTCCAGCACCTCGGGCAGGACCACCTTGGCCAGCAATCCCAGATCACGCGCCTCGGCGGCCTCGAAGATCCGCGAGGACATGAAGACCCGGCGCGCCCGCGCCTCGCCCATGCGGGCGACGACATAGGGAGAGATCGTCGCGGGCGTCAGGCCCAGCCGCGTCTCGGTCAGCCCGAATTTCGCCCCCTCGACACCGATGGCGACGTCACAGACCGACATCATGCCGATCCCGCCGCCGAAGGCGTTGCCCTGCACCGCGCCGATCACCGGTTTCGGGCAGGTGTTGAGCGCCTGCAGCATCCCTGCGAGCTTGCGCGCCGCCGCCGCGCGCTCTTTCGCGCCCGCCGCGATCTGGCTCTGCATCCATTTCAGATCGCCACCTGCGCAGAAGCTGCGCCCTTCGGCGGCGAGGATCACCACGCGCACGGCGTCGTC
>NZ_DFRG01000202.1:22310-34862 GCF_002378135.1 Thioclava sp. UBA3469 | reverse complement strand
CAGAACCCGATCGAGCAGGAGGGCACCTATCCGCTGCCCGAGGCCCAGCTCGACCGTTTCCTCGTGCAGGTCGACGTCGATTATCCGGATCGCGAGACCGAGCGCTCGATCCTGCTGGCGACCACCGGCGTCGCGGCGGAGGGCGCGCATACCGTCTTCACCCCGGCCGAGCTGATCGAGGCGCAGGGGATCGTGCGGCAAATGCCGGTGGGCGAGAAGGTCGTCGATGCGATCCTTGATCTGGTGCGGCTGTGCCGCCCGCGCGAGGCCGAGGCGCCCGACTTCATCCGCGATGCGCTGGCCTGGGGGCCGGGGCCGCGGGCCGCGCAGGCGCTGATGCTGACCGTGCGGGCGCGTGCTCTGATCAATGGCCGCCTCGCGCCGACGCTGGACGACGTGCAGGCGATGGCCCGCCCGGTGCTGATCCACCGCATGGCGCTGAGCTTCGCGGCCCGCGCCCGAGGCGAGACGCTGGGCGACCTGATCGACCGCGCCGTGGCAGAGGTCACCGGGCCGCGCGCCGCCGGTGCCGCCGCTTGAGCGTAACCTCCGATACCGCAGCGCCGGGGCAGTCCCCCGCGCTGAGCCTGCGCCGCGAGGCGGAAGGGGCGGCCTCTGCGCTGCCCCCGCTGCTGGTCGCGGCGGAGCATCTGGCGGCGACCGTCCAGATGGGCGCGCATGGCCGCAGGCGCGCGGGATCGGGCGAGGAATTCTGGCAATACCGTCCCGCCCATGCGGGCGACGAGCTGCGCTTCGTCGATTGGCGGCGCTCGGCGCGCTCGGACAGCCAATATGTGCGCCAGCGGGAATGGCAGCTGGCGCAATCGGTCCATCTCTGGGTCGATGACGCGGCCTCGATGCGCTTCACCGGGGCCGAGAGCGGGCGAAAGGCGCGCGTCACCAAATCAGAGCGCGCCCGGGTGTTGGGCCTCGCGCTTGCGGTGCTGATGGTGCGCGGCGGCGAACGCGTCGGGCTGACCGGCCCGCTCGCGCCGCCACGTCCGGGCCGCGCGCAGCTGATGGAGCTTGCAGGCCTTCTGTCGCGCGAGACGGGCGTGCAGGATTATGGCGCACCCGAAATCGCAGGCGTCACGCCGCAGTCGCGCGTGGTGCTGCTGTCGGATTTCTTCGGCGATCTCGGCCCGATCGAGGCGGCGCTGGGGCGTCTGGCCGATCGTGGTGTGTCGGGCGTGATGATGCAGGTGCTCGACCCCGACGAAGAGGCTTTCCCCTATGATGGGCGCACGATCTTCCAGTCGATGACCGGCTCGCTAATCCATGAGACGCGCAAGGCGGGCGATCTGCGTGCGCGCTATCTCGACCGGCTGGCCGCGCGGCGCGATCAACTCGCCCGGCTGGCGCGCAGCGCGGGCTGGCAATTCTCGACCCATCACACGGGCGATCCGGCGCAGGCTGCGCTGCTGTGGCTTTATTCCGCGCTCGAGAGGGGGCGCTGATGTGGATGCTCGGCCCCATCGGCTTCACCGCGCCCTGGCTTTTGCTGGGGCTCGCCGCATTGCCGATCATCTGGCTGATCCTGCGCGCGGTGCCGCCCGCGCCGATCCGCAGGCGTTTTCCCGGCGTCGCGCTGCTCTTGGGCCTCAAAGACGAGGAAGTGCAGGCCGCGCGCACGCCGTGGTGGCTGCTGGCGCTGCGTCTGCTGGCGCTGGCTGCGGCGATCATCGGTTTTGCCGGACCGGTCCTGAACCCGCAGCGGGCCGTTCCCGGCACCGGACCGCTCCTGATCGTGGCCGACGGTAGCT
This sequence comes from Thioclava sp. UBA3469, assembly GCF_002378135.1. NCBI lineage: Bacteria > Pseudomonadati > Pseudomonadota > Alphaproteobacteria > Rhodobacterales > Paracoccaceae > Thioclava > Thioclava sp. UBA3469. The sequence continues at coordinate 33,099 of NZ_DFRG01000202.1, read as the reverse complement.
GGGCCTCCGCGCGCGACTGGCCGCGCCGGGTGGAGCGGATGACGTCGGCGCTGAAGGATGCGCAACAGGCGGGACGTCCCGCAGCAGTGATCTCGCTGACCGATCCGCCGCCCGCACAGGTGAGTTTCACGGATGCGGGCGCGCTGATCCAGTCGCTGCCCGGCATCCAGCCGCAGCCCTGGGCCCCGCAGAGCTTCGACGCAGCAAACCTGCCCGAGGGGAATTTCGAGACGCTCTGGCTGTCGGACGGCTTGGCCCGCGACAGCCGCGCGGGCGTTCTGAATGCGCTGGAGGCGCGCGGTCCGGTCAAGGTCTGGCAACCGCAACTGCCGGTCTTGGCGCTAGGGGCGGCGCGGATCGAGGACGGCGCGCTCGTCGTGCCTGCGCTCGCCTCAACCATCCCGCCCAGCCCGCGCGATGTCGCGGCCGTGGGGCGCGACCCGGCGGGGATCGAGCGCGAACTGGCCAGCCAGCCGCTGCAGTTCACCGACAGCCGCGAGACCGAGCTGCGCTTCGATCTGCCGCCCGAGCTGCGCAACCGGATCAGCCGGATCGAGATCACTGGCATGCGCTCGGCAGGCGCAGTCAGCCTGACCGACGACGCGGTGAAGCGCCGCAAGGTCGCGATCCTGTCGGGCGCGCGCGACCGCGAGGGGCTGGAGCTGCTCTCGCCCACCCATTACCTGCATCAGGCGCTCGCCCCCACGGCAGACCTGATCGAGGGCACGCTGGCCGATGTGCTGACCGCCGATCCGGACGTGATCATCCTCGCCGATATGGCCGATCTGCCCGAGCAGCCGAAGCTGCAGGAGTGGGTTGAGAAGGGAGGGCTGCTGATCCGTTTCGCGGGGCCCCGCATGGCCAATGCCGATCTCGATGCCGATACGCTTCTGCCGGTGCAGCTGCGCGCGGGCGGCCGCTCTCTGGGCGGCACGATGAGCTGGGGCGATCCGCGCGCGCTGGCGCCTTTCCCGGAGAACTCGCCCTTCGCCGGGCTGCAAGTGCCCGACGATGTGACGGTGAAGGCGCAGGTCATGGCTGAGCCCACGCCGGACCTCTCCGAGCACACCATCGCCGCGCTGACCGATGGCACGCCGCTGGTGACCCGCGCCAAGATGGGGCAGGGGGCGGTCGTGCTGTTCCATGTCACCGCGAATGCCGAATGGTCGACGCTGCCGCTGTCGCTTCTGTTCCCGCAGATGCTGGAACGGCTCGCGGTCTCTGCCCGGCCCGCCGCGCCGGAAGAGGCTGATCTCGCAGGCCAGACCTGGGTGCCGCAGAAGCTGCTCGACGGGTTTGGGCGATTGCAGGATGCGGGCGCCGCCGCAGGTGTGCCGGGCGAGGAGCTGGCCAAAGCAGAGCCGGGGCCGAAACTGCACCCGGGCATCTACACCGCCGAGGATCGCTCGGTCGCGCTGAACGCTCTGCCGCGCGGCGCGACGCTGTCCCCGGCCAGCTGGCCCGCCAATGTCCCCGTCGAAGGCGCTTTCGAGCAGCGCGAGATGCCGCTGAAAGGCTGGCTGCTAGGCGCGGCGCTGGCGGCGCTGCTGATCGACATTCTCGCGACGCTGGCGCTCTCGGGCAAGCTCTGGGGGCCGCGCGCGATGAAGGCCGCCGCCTTCGGGGGCGCCCTGATCCTCGCCAGCTTCGCGCCCCCGCAAGCCCATGCCGAGGATATGGATCCGGCGCGCGCGATCGAGGCCGCGTCCAATGTGGTTCTGGCCGCGATGCCCACCGGCGATGCCGAGGTGGACCGGGTGTCCATGGCGGGGTTGAAGGGGCTGTCGCAGGTCCTCAATCGCCGCACCACGGTCGAGCCTTCCGCGCCGATGATGGTCGATCTCCAGAACGACGATCTGGCCGTCTTCACCTTCATCTACTGGCCGATCACCGCAGATCAGCCCGCGCCGAGCCCGATGGAATATGCCAAGCTGAACCGCTACCTGCGCGGCGGCGGTATGATCCTCTTCGACACGCGCGACGCCGATATCGCGGGCTTCGGCGAGGCGACGCCTGCGGGTAAGCGCTTGCAGGCGCTGGCAGCCCCCTTGGACATTCCACCGCTCGCGCCGATCCCGGACGATCACGTGCTGACACGCACCTTCTACCTGCTGCAGGATTTCCCCGGCCGCTACGACGGCACGATCTGGGTGGAGGCCCCGCCCGCCGATGCCGAACGCGCCGAGGGGATGCCGTTTCGCAACCTCAATGACGGGGTGACGCCGGTGGTGATCGGCGGCAATGACTGGGCCTCGGCCTGGGCGGTCGACGATCGCGGGATGCCGATGTTCCCGGTGGGCCGTGGCCGCACCGGCGAGCGTCAGCGCGAAATCGCGGACCGCTTCGGGGTGAACCTGATCATGCATGTGCTGACCGGCAACTATAAATCCGATCAGGTCCATGTGCCTGCGCTTCTCGAAAGGCTGGGGCAATGAACGGGATGTCGATCATCTTCGCACCGCTTCTGCCGTGGCCTGTGATCGCGGGGGCAGCCGTGGTGGCGGTCGTGCTGCTCGCGCTGGCGCTGTGGCGCGGGCTGAAAGGCTGGGCGCTGCGGGCCTTGGCCGCGCTGGTGCTGCTGGCCGCCATCGCGCAGCCCTCCTTGCAGCGCGAACAGACCGCGCCGCTGTCCAATATCGTACTGCTGATCGACGACCGCTCCTCGTCGCAGAAACTTTCGGATCGTGTCGCGCAGACCGATACCGCCCTGACGCGTCTGCAGGCACAGCTCGACGCGATGCCCAATGTGGAGACGCGCCGGATCACCGTTCCGGACGGGGCCGACAATGCGGGCACCGAACTGGGCTCGACCCTGGCCGAGGCGCTCGCCGCAGAGCCGCGCGCACGGGTCGCAGGCGCGCTGATGGTCACCGACGGGCAGGCCCATGACGCGCAGCTCGCCCCCGATCTGCCCGCGCCGCTGCAGGTGCTGCTGACCGGCAAGCGCAGCGACTGGGATCGTCGTATCCTGATCGAGACGGCGCCTTCCTTCGGGATCATCGGGGAGGAGACCGATATCCGCCTCAAGGTCGAGGATATGGGCAACGTGCCTGAAAGCGCGGGCGGCACCGCCGATCTGACCATCTCGATCGACGGCAAGGATCCGAAAAGCTACACGGTGCGCACCGACCGCGATCTGGAACTGCCGCTGACGCTGACCCATGGGGGGCAGAACGTGGTGCAGTTCACGCTGTCGCCGACCGAGGGCGAGCTGACCGACCGTAACAACGTCGCCACCGTGCAGATCAATGGCGTGCGCGACCGGCTGCGGGTGCTGCTGGTCTCCGGCCAGCCCCATGCGGGCGAACGGACTTGGCGCAACCTGCTGAAATCGGATGCAGGCGTGGATCTGGTGCATTTCACCATCCTGCGCCCGCCCGAAAAGCAGGACGGCGTGCCGGTGACGGAACTGTCGCTCATCGCTTTCCCGACGCAGGAGTTGTTCGTCGACAAGATCGACGAGTTCGACCTGATCATCTTCGACCGCTACGGCGCGCGGGGCATTCTGCCGTCCGCGTATTTCGACAATATCAAGGATTACGTCGAACGCGGCGGGGCGATCCTCGTAGCCGCCGGTCCGGAATTCGCGACCGTCGAAAGCCTCTATCAGACGAGCCTTGGCGACATCATGCCCGCGCGCCCCACGGGCCGTGTGATGTCGGAAAGCTTCCTGCCGCGCCCGACCGATCTGGGTCTGCGCCACCCGGTGACCGCCGGGCTGGAAGGCGCGCCCGCGCCTGAGGGCGAGGATACGGCCGCCGAGAAAGACGGCCCGCATTGGGGCCACTGGCTGCGCCAGATCGAACTGACGAACCCCACCGGCGAGGTGGTCATGTCCGGCGCCGAGGGCAAACCGCTTCTGGTGCTCTCGCGCGAAGGCGAGGGGCGCGTGGCGCTGCTGGCCTCGGATCAGGCGTGGCTCTGGGATCGCGGCTATGACGGCGGCGGGCCGCAGCTCGAATTGCTGCGCCGGATCGCGCATTGGGAGATGAAAGAGCCGGAACTCGAGGAAGAGGCGCTCTATGCCGAGATCGATCCCGGCGCGCTCTCGATGCGGATCATCCGCCGCACGATGGAAGACACCGCGCCGCCGGTGACCGTGACCCTGCCTGATGGCTCGACCCAAGAGGTGCCGCTGACCGAGACAGCGCCGGGCCGCTTCACCGCGCGCTGGACTGCGCCCGAGGCGGGGCTCTACCGCCTCAAGGACGGCGATCTCGAACGTGTCGTGGCGATGGGTCCGGCAAGCCCGCGCGAGTTCGAGCAGACCATCGCCAGCGGCGATCCCCTCTCCGCCGTGGTCGAGGCGTCGAATGGCGGCGTGACAAGGCTTGAGGACGGGGTACCCGCCATCCGCGAAGTGCGCGCGGGTCGCCCGACATCGGGGCGCGGCTGGATCGGCATCACGCCGCGTGGTGCCACGGCCACCACCGACATCCGGGTGCAGCCGCTGCTGCCCGCCTGGGCCTGGCTGATCCTGGCGGCCCTGCTGACCGTGGGCGCGTGGTTGATCGAAGGGCGCAACCGGCGCGGCGGTGGCGGCGACAAGGGCGGGCCGACCGCAGCGTGATCCCTGCGGGGATTGCCCGGACACCGCTTCGCGTGTAGCAGGTGTTAGCGGTATCGGAATGAGGAGGCCCCCGATGATCCTGAGTTGTGGCGAAGCCCTGATCGACATGCTCCCGCGCGAGAGCGCGCAAGGCGAGGCGGCCTTTGCGCCCTATCCGGGCGGTGCGGTGTTCAACACGGCGATTGCGCTGGGGCGGCTCGGTGCGCGCTCGGGGTTTCTGTCGGGGCTGTCCGAAGACCTGTTCGGCAAGATGCTGATCCACTCGCTGTCCGATAGCGGCGTCGATGCGGGGCTTGCGGTGCGCTCGGACCGGCCGACGACGCTCGCCTTCGTGACGCTAACCGACGGCCATGCGAGCTACGCTTTCTACGACGAGAATACGGCTGGCCGGATGCTGAAGATCGAAGACATGCCCGCGATCCCGGCAGAGGTGAAGGCGATGTTCTTCGGCGGCATCTCCCTGCCAGTCGAGCCTTGCGGTGCGGCCTATGAGGCGCTGATGCTGCGCGAGGCCGAGAGCCGCGTGACCATGATCGACCCCAATATCCGTCCCGGGTTCATCGGCGACGAAGCGGCCTATCGCGCGCGGCTGGAACGGATGTTCACTGTCGCCGATATCGTGAAGGTCTCGGACGAGGATCTGCGCTGGATCGAAGGGCCGGGCACCATCGCCGATCTGGCGCGCGGGCTGCTCGCCAAGGGGCCGAAGCTGGTCTTCGTCACCGAAGGCGCGACCGGCGCGCATGGGTTCTCGAAACACTGCGAAGTGTTCGTACCCGCGCGCAAAGTCGAGGTCATCGACACGGTCGGCGCAGGCGATACGTTCAACGCTGGCGTTCTGGCCGCGCTGGACCGCGCCGAGGCGCTCGACAAAGGCGCGCTCGCTCGCGCCGAGGAAGGGCTGATCTCGGATTGCCTGAAATTGGGCGTGGCCGCCGCTGCGGTGGTCGTCAGCCGGGCAGGGGCCAACCCGCCCTGGGCGGACGAACTGGCATGAGGGCGCTGATCCAGCGGGTCTCCGAGGCCTCGGTCACTGTCGATGGCAATCGCATCTCCGAGATCGGGCCGGGGCTCCTGATCCTGTGCTGCGCGATGCAGGGCGATGACGAGAAAGTGGCCGAGAAACTGGCCGAGCGGGTCTCGAAACTGCGCATCTTCAAGGACGAGGCGGGCAAGATGAACCGCGCGGTGGGTGATATCGGCGGCGCCTGTCTCGTGGTCAGCCAGTTCACGCTGGCGGCTGACACCTCGCGCGGCAACCGCCCCGGTTTCTCCGCAGCCGCCTCTCCCGAAGACGGCGATCGGCTGTATCAGCATTTCGCCCGGCACCTCGAATCTCTGGGCCTGCCGGTTCAGACCGGCGCGTTCGGTGCGGATATGAAAGTGGCGCTTCTGAATGACGGACCGGTCACGATCTGGATGGACAGCGCCGACCGTCCGTGAGCGTCGCGTGGGCAGTCTTGCTCCCCTGAAAAACGCGGGCTATTGCAGGCCATGGCCAAGCTCTACTTCCACTATTCGACGATGAACGCTGGCAAGAGCACGATCCTCTTGCAAGCCTCCCACAACTATATCGAACGCGGGATGGAGACCTTCCTCGTGACTGCGCGGCTCGACAATCGTGCGGGCGACGGGCGCATCGCGAGCCGGATCGGAATCGGTGCGGAGGCGGCCTGTTTCACCGAAGAGACGGACATGTTCGCGCTGATCGAGAAGCGCTTGGCGGACGGCCCCTGTGCCTGCACCTTCGTGGACGAGGCGCAGTTCCTGACTGAGACGCAGGTCTGGCAGATCGCCCGCGCGGTCGATGACCTGCGCGTGCCGGTGATGTGCTACGGGCTGCGGGTGGATTTTCAGGGCAAGCTGTTCCCCGGCTCGGCGGCACTGCTGGCGCTGGCCGACGAGATGCGCGAAGTCCGCACGATCTGCCATTGCGGCAAGAAGGCCACGATGGTGGTGCGGATGGGCCCCGACGGCCAAGCGCTGCGCGATGGCGATCAGGTGCAGATCGGCGGCAACGAGACCTATGTCAGCCTCTGTCGCCGCCACTGGCGCAAAGCGATGGGCGAGGCGTAGGCCTCAGATCTTCTCGAGAACGACCGAGCCCACCGAATAACCCGCCCCGAAGGAACAGATCAGCCCGATCTCGCCCGGTTTGAAATCGTCGGAATATTTCGAAAACGCGATGATCGACCCGGCAGACGACGTGTTGGCGTAATCCTGCAGGATATTGGGCTGCTCGCCCGGCTCGGGATCGCGGCCCAAGACCTTTTTCCCCACGAAGTCGTTCATCGTCTTGTTGGCCTGATGCAGCCAGAGGCGGTGCAGATCCTCGGGCTTCACCTCCGCGTCGGCGAGATGGCCGAGGATGTGCTGCGCCACCATCGGCATCACTTCCTTGAAGACCTTCCGACCCTCCTGCATGAACTGCATGTCACGGCGGTCGGCCACGCCATCGGGCCGGGTGCGGCGCAGGAAGCCGTTATTGTTGCGGATGTTGTTGGAAAATTCCGTCGCGCAGCGGGTGGAGCGGATCAGGAAGCCATGCGGCGCATCCTCGCGCCGTTCGATCAGCGTCGCGGTGGCCACATCGCCGAAGATGAAATGGCAGTCGCGGTCGCGCCATTCGAGGTGGCCCGAGGTGATCTCGGGGTTCACGACCAGCGCGCGCCGCACGGAGCCGGTGCGGATCATGTCGGCGGCGGCCTGAATACCGAAGGTGGCCGAGGAACAGGCGACGTTCATGTCGAAAGCGAACCCGCCCGCGCCGAGAAGTTTCTGGATCTCGATCGCGACGGCAGGGTAGGCGCGCTCCATATTCGAGGCCGCGCAGATCACGAGGTCGATGTCCTCGCCTTTACGCCCGGCCTGCGCCAGCGCCTTGTGACAGGCATCGAGCGCGATCTCGGCCATGATGCCGGGCTCGTCATCCGAGCGCTGGCGCAGGCGCGGATACATGCGCGTCGGATCCAGCACGCCTTCCTTGTCCATCACGTAGCGCTGCTCGATCCCGGAGGCTTTAAGTATGAACTCGACCGAGCTATGCGGCTTGGCCTCGATCTCGCCCGCGGCGATGGCCTCGGCGTTCTCGGTATTGAACAGATCGGCATAGGCGTTGAATGCTTCGACCAGTTCGGCATTCGTGATGACGTGTTCCGGCGTATAGACCCCGGTCCCGGTAATGACGGCTTGATGCATCGGATCCTCCTTGGCAGAGCCTCCCGCCAAGGAGGTGAAAGGTCAAGACGACACGCGATTGGGCGGCGTGTTGCCGTCACGAAAGGCGATGAGATTGTCGACCGCCATGTGGCCCATGTCGTCACGCACCTCAAGAGCGGCGGTGCCCAGATGCGGAAGCAACGTGACGTTATCCAGCGCGCGCAGGGCTTCCGGCACATAAGGCTCGCGCTCATAGACGTCGAGGCCCGCGCCCGCGATCGCATTGCCCTGCATCGCCGCCACCAGCGCCGCCTCGTCGACGATATCGCCGCGCGCGATGTTGATCAGATGCGCATGCGGCTGCATCTTCGCGATCTCCGCCGCGCCGATCAGATGATGCGTGGCGGGGCTGGCGGGTACCGCGATCACGACGAAATCGGAACTGGCGAGCAGCTCGTCCTGGCTAAGATGCGTGGCCGGGAAGCCCGGATCGACGGGGGTGCGCTTGGTGTAAGCCACCTCCATACCGAAGCCGAAATGGCAGCGTTTCGCAATCGCCGTGCCGATGCGGCCCAGACCGATGATGCCGACTTTCTTGCCCGAGACATGCTGACCAAGGAATTGCGTCGGCGTCCAGCCGGTCCACTCGCCGCGCCGCACGAAGCGCTCGCCCGCCGAGGCACGTCGCGCGCTCATCAGGATCAGCATCGTCGCGATATCGGCGGTGGCATCGGTCACGGCGCCCGGCGTGTTCGTCACCGTGATGCCCTTCGCCTCGGCGGCACCCACGTCGATATGGTTATAGCCGACCCCGAAGTTGGCCACGATCTTCGCGCGCGGGCTGCCCTCGAAGGCCGCTGCCGTCACCTTGTCGCCCAAGGTCACAAGAAGCGCATCGTATTCGGCCAGCGCCGCGCGCGTCTCATCTTCGGTCATCGGCGCGGCCCCGTTGCGGAAGGTCACGTCGAATTCCTTCGCCACACGGGCCTCGACTTCGTCGGTCAGCTTGCGGGTCACGAGGAGCTTCATCAGAACATCCTCCCGCCGATCGGCACGTCCTTGTCGGGCGTCAGCAGCACGACCTCGCCAGCCGCGTCCGGCACGCCCAGCACGAGCGCCTCGGACATGAACGGCCCGATCTGGCGCGGCGGGAAGTTGACCACGCCGAAGACCAGCTTGCCGACCAGCTCCTCGGGAGCGTAATGCACCGTGATCTGGGCGGAGCTTTTCTTCACGCCGATCTCCGGGCCGTAATCGACCCAGAGCTTGATCGCGGGCTTGCGCGCCTCGGGGAAGGGCTGGGCTTCGGTGATCCGGCCGCAGCGGATGTCGACTTTCATGAAGTCGTCGAAGGAGATGGTCATTTCCCCAGCTCCCGGTTACGCGCGATATTCGCGGCGACCGCTTTGCGCATCAGGGGCGGCATGCCGGTCTCGGGGTCCATCAGAACCTCCAGCGCCGCCGCCGTCGTCCCGCCCGGAGAGGTCACGTTCTCGCGCAGTTTCGAAGGCGTCTCGTCGCTATCCTCGGCCAGTTGCCCCGCGCCGCCGACGGTCGCCTTGGCAAGCCGTAGCGCCAGATCGGGGTCGAGCCCCTCGGCCTCGCCCGCCGCCGCCATCACCTCGATCAGGTGGAAGACATAGGCCGGGCCCGAGCCGGAGACGCCGATCACGGCATTCATCTGTTCCTCATCATCGAGCCGCACGACCTGACCCACGCCGGTCATCAGCGCATCCGCCGTGTCGAGATCGTCGCTCGTCGCGTTCGGATTGCCGACGATCGCGGTCACGCCACGGCCGATCGCGGCAGGCGTGTTGGGCATCGCGCGCACCAGACGGGCCTGCTTGCCCAGCATCTTCTCGTAGCCCTCGATGGTGATCCCGGCGGCGACGGTGACAAACAGCGTATCACCCTCGGCCATGGCCGAGAGTTGCGGCAGCGCGTCAGCCATCATCTGCGGCTTCACCGCGACCAGAACGACAGCCGGATTCTCGGGCAGATCGGCGTTGAGGTTCACGCCGGACTCTTTCAGCCAGTCGGACGGATTCGGATCGACCACCCAGACCGAGGCTGCGGGCAGGCCACCCTTCAACAGCCCCTGAAGGATCGCGCCGCCCATGCGTCCGCAGCCCAGAATGACGAGGCCGCGGTCGGAAATCTTGTCAAAGCTCATGCTTCCCCCTTTTGGTTCGGGGGGAGATTAGGCGCGCCCGTAGGCCTCCGCAATGGCCACCTGCATCGCGTCTTCGGGATCGCGCTCGCCCCAGGTCGCCAGCTGGAAGGCCGGGTAGAACCGCTCGGAGGACACGACAGCCGCGCCGATCAGCCGGTCGATCTGCTCCGGCCCGGGCAGCTGCCCGCCCGAGAGCACCAGCCCGTGCCGCCAGACCATCAGCCGCTGATCGGGCCAGAAGGTGAAGGCGCCGGTCCAGACCCGGTCGTTGATGCGGTTGAGCAGCTCGTAAAGCGCGCCTTCGCGGGCCGGCGGCGGGTCCATCTCGAAGGTGCAGATCAGCCGCAGGGTTTCGTCCATCGGCGACCAGGCGAGGGTGATCGAGTAGGTCCGCCACTGACCCTCTACCGCCATTGCGATCTGGTCATCGGTGACCCGGTCGAATTCCCATTCATGGGCTTCGGCCAGCGTCTCGACGATGTCGATCGGGTGGAGTTCTTCGGCGTACAGATAGTCTTCGCTCAGTGCCATGCTCGTATCCCCCTGCCTTTTTAGATGCCCGGGGTGCAGCTCCCCTAGGGCTTGTCGGCTTTACAAGGAACGGCGGTAGCAGCCGCCTGTCCCTACAAGATATCGTGTAGGCAGGTTGCTATTGTGTAAAGCAATTTCTGGTGGATAAGCCGGGTGGCCCCCACGAAATCTGGGGATAGTTCATCCACAACGCGGGGCGGATTGCGGATTGCTACACGCTAAGCATTTGAGATTGTTCGGAAACGCAAAAAGCGCCCGAAGATCGGGCGCTTTTTGAAGCGGTTTGGTGGAGCCTAGGGGGATCGAACCCCTGACCTCGTCATTGCGAACGACGCGCTCTCCCAGCTGAGCTAAGG
>NZ_DFRG01000202.1:3860-22048 GCF_002378135.1 Thioclava sp. UBA3469 | reverse complement strand
TGGTGGAGCCTAGCGGGATCGAACCGCTGACCTCCTGCATGCCATGCAGGCGCTCTCCCAGCTGAGCTAAGGCCCCGAACCGTGGCGTGGTATGTCGCGCAAGGCGCAGGCGTTGTCAAGCGGCCCGCCCGCGCCGCGCGCGAAAATTTCTGCCGATCCGCGTTATGCGGGCACCGAGATTTTCGACTTCACGAAATTGACCAGATCGCCTGCCGGGCGGGCCCCTGCGGCGCGGGCGACCTCGCGGCCCTTGGCGAACAGGATGAAGGCGGGAATGCCCTGAATCCGGTAGCGCTGGGTCGCGGTGGGGTTCACCTGCGTGTTGATCTTCGCCAGCCGCACATGTGGGGTCAGCTTCTCGGCGGCCATGTTGAACTGCGGCGCCATCGCCTTGCACGGGCCGCACCACGGCGCCCAGAAATCGACCAGCAGCGGCAGATCGTCCTTTTCGGCCTTGGCGAGCGTCTTGAAGTCGACTTCGGTCACCTTGTGCGAGACGAGCCAGCCGCCGCAGGTGCCGCATTTCGGGTTCGCGCCCAGCTTCTCGGCGGGGACGCGGTTTGCCTGCCCGCAATCAAGGCAGGTTACACGGTAGCTTTGAGAGGATTGGGTCATGTCACCCCTCCTTTACATTGGGTTGCAAGATATATCGGGAACCCACTTCGGCTTTGCAAGGAGACGACATGACGCGCTGGAAAGAGCTGAGCCCCGAACGCCAGATGGACCTTCGCGCCGCCTATGACATCGAGATGGCGCGGCAAACCAATACCTGTTCGCTCGACGAGAAGATCGCGCGCTTCGCAGAATGGCTCGCCCCGCAGGGCATCGCCTTCGGGATGGACGATCTCGCGAAAGGCTGACCCGCTCAGCGGCTCTTGAGATAGAACAGCGTCCCCCCGACGATCACCGCAGCGAGGACCGCCAGCGCGATCTTCCACGCAGACCACGGGCGATCCCCACGGACGCGGCCCGTCTGGGCGTTCACGACGAAGCGGTAGGAGCGGCCGCGGAACTTGTAGGCGGCGGTCCAGATCGGCAGCAGGATGTGCTTGAAGGTCTCGGCCGAGAACTGCGGGTCCATCGCGCCGATACGCTGCTCGTCGCCGCCGATATCGCGGCGAATGTCGGTCTGGATAACGCGGATCATCTCGGCCTGCGCGGCGTGATGACCCTCCTGCAGTTGCACGGTGTAGCCCTCGGCGGTGAAGCCCGCGAGATAATCGCGCCGATAGGGTTCGAGCGCTGTCAGGTCCCACGGGCGCAGCGCCTGCACGTAATCGGGCGGCAGCGAGCGCGCGGCATAGATCACCACATCGTCGAAATCGCGCGCCACCTGACCCGAGACCGGCGTCCAGCGGATGCGGCGGACCTGCTCGGTGCGGGGGCCTTTGTCGGTCTGCACCGTGCGCGTGACGTAATAGGCGTCGCCGCGCTGGCCGGAATAGCGCGTCCGGGTCGCGGCATCGAAGGTCCAGAAGGGGGCGTAGATGCCACTCATGCGCCGACCCTTGCGGGCATATTGCGACAGCCCGTTGGGCGCGAACCAGAGCGAGCCGAGCCATTTCGAGAGCGCCGCGCGCGCTTGGTCCTCGGTCAGCTGGAAGGGCAGCACCCCTTGCGGCTTGATCAGCCGCGTCGTGCCCGTATCGACCACCACGGGCGTCGCGCAGAACGGACATTCGGTTGCGTGCTCGCCGTTTTGCAACTCGATCGAGGCACCGCAATTGGGGCAGGAGACGGTGCGGTGCTCCTCCATTTCCTGTGCGGGTAATTCGCGGGTCAGCGCATCGTCGAGCGGCAATTCGCGCAAGCGCGCCTCTCCGCGTCCGGTGGCGGAGGGAATGTCCTGCACATGGCCGCAATGATCGCAGACGAGCCGCGTCTGGCCCGGCGCGAAGCGCAGATCGGCGCCGCAGCTTTCGCAGTGGTAGTGGCTCTCGCCGCGTGGGTCGGCAGGGGCGGCAGCCGCGCTCCGCCCCACTTTCGGGAAACCCAGCATTGGATCAGCTCGCAGCAGGCGGGGGTGGCGGCGGCGCGATGGTGAAGAGCTGCGCCAGTTCGGTCACGTCCTCGGCACGCATCCAGCCATTCTGACCCGGCGTCCAGACGAGACTGTCGCGGGTGAGCGAGCCTTCCGAGACCATACGCCCGAGATGCCCGCGCCCGTACGGGCCCTGCGTTTGCCCATTCACCGCGAGATGCCAGACCTTCTCCACCGGCGGCGGGGGAGGGGGCGGCGGTGCGGCGGCAGCGGGTTGCTGGGCCATCTGCCCCCAGGGCCCCATTTGCTGGCCCATCGCCATGCCCATGCCTGCGCCCATGCCCGCGCCCATCGCGGCGCCCATCCCGGCGGAGGCGCCCGAGCCCGGCTGGCCCATCGCCTCGGCGGCATTGTATTGCATGTATTTGTTCAGATCGCCCACGATCCCCATCGATGTGCGCTTGTCGAGAACCGCCTCCACCGCTTCGGGGAGCGAGACGTTCTCGATGTAGAATTCCGGCAGCTCCAGCCCGTAATTCGCGATGGTGGGCGCGATCGCCTTGGTGATCAGCTTGCCCATGTCGGCGGTGTTTGCGGCCATGTCCAGGATCGGGATGCCCGAGCTGGCGATGGCGCGCGAAAATTCCTGCACGATCACGTTGCGCAGCTGGTAGCTGATCTCGTCCGAGGTAAATTCGCCATCGGTGCCGACGATCTCGGTGAGGAACTTGCCCGGATTGGTGACGCGCATCGAATAGGTGCCAAAAGCGCGGATGCGCACCGGGCCGAATTCCGGGTCGCGCGCCATGACCGGGTTCTTCGTGCCCCATTTGAGGTCGTTGAACCGGGTGGTGTTGACGAAATAGATCTCGGACTGGAAGGGCGATTTGAAGCCATGATCCCAGTGCTGAAGCGTGGTCAGGATGGGCAGGTTGTTCGTCTCCAGCATATAGAGCCCGGGCCCGAAGATATCGGCCAGCTGCCCCTCATGGACGAAGACGGCGGCCTGACCTTCGCGCACGGTCAGCTTCGCGCCGTATTTGATCGCGTGACCCTCGCGCTCGAACCGCCAGACCATCGTGTCGCGGGTGTCGTCGGTCCAGCCGATGACGTCGATGAATTCGCCGGAGAGGAAATCGAGAATGCCCATGGATGCGGTTCCTTCTTGGTTCTCAGCTTGCGCCGCCCAGCAATTCGGAGGCGATGGTGGTGACGATCGGGCGGGCCTCGCGTTCGGTCATGCCGGGCGTCAGGCGCGGGTCGTAAAGCATCTGCAGCAGCAACTCGTCATGCTTGGTCAGCAGCGAGAATTCCTCGTCATCGTTGAAGATCGAGGGCCGCGCGCGCGGATAGTCATTGGCGAGGCCAAGCCCCTGGGCCAGTTCCTCATGGATGCAGCTGGTGCGCAGTTCCGGCGGGTGCTCGCCCCGGATCACCGCGACCGCGTCGGTGTAGATCGGACTATCGCCCTGCGAGAAGGCGAAGACCACGCAATAAGTCGAGAGCGGCAGGTTGGTGATCGCCTCGACCGAGCTGTCATCGATCCCCGGCACCAATTGGCGCAGGCGCGGGCCGATCGCCCGGCGCTCGTCCTCGTTGAGGAACAGGACATGGAAATTGCCGCCTCGGTTCACCACGCTGACCGGATGGCGCGAGGCGCGCGCGAGCTTGCCCGCGTAGGCGCGCACTTCGGCGATATCCGAAGCGCGGTCAGCCTTGGGGATCGAGGCGCCGAAGTCGATATCCATCCGCACCGGCTTGTCCCAGCGCCGCAGGCGCGAGGGGGTCTGACGGGCGACGAACCCGCCACCCTGCGCCGCGTATTCGTCGTAAAGCGCGATATGGACGAAGTCCTGCACCAGTTGCCGCTGGTTGAACGGCGCATCGCGCGGCGCGACATCGGTGCGCAACTGGCCGCGCGCTTCCATCTCGGCTGCGGTCTTGGCGAAATAGGCCGACATCTCCCGCGAGAGCGCGCTTTGCTTGGTAGCGTTCGAGCGATCGAGATCGGTCGGTGCGCTGGGCGGGCGCGCGGTCTTGTCCGGTGCGAGCGGCGAGCCGCCCAAGCCCGGCGCGCAGGCCGAAAGGGCCAGCGCCGCCAGCCCTGCAAGAACCGGAAAGGCCGCACGCATCCGTGTCATCCCGCAGCTCCGCCAGCCTGCGCGGAGGATTTCGCCGCCGACAGGGTGTCGCGCAGCTTGTCTTCCATCTCCACCAGATCATGCTCTGCCGCGGCGCGCTTGCGCTTGCCCTCATCCGCGATGCGCAACGAATCTTCGATCGTGGCGACCAGATCGGCATTTGCCGCCTTCACCGCCTCGATGTCGAAGACGCCGCGCTCCATCTCGGTGCGGATCTCGGCATTGGCTTCGCGCAGGTTCTTGGCATTCGATTTCAGAAGCTCGTTGGTCAGATCATTGGCCTCGCGCACAGCGCCTGCCGCCTCGCGCGAGCGCTGGATCGTGACCGCCTGCGCCAGCTGGGTCTCCCAGAGCGGCACGGTGTTCACGAGCGTCGAGTTGATCTTGGTCACAAGGCTCTTGTCGTTCTCCTGAACCAGCCGGATCGACGGCAGCGACTGCATCGTCACCTGACGGGTCAGTTTCAGATCATGCACCCGGCGCTCCAGATCGTCGCGGGCTGCGCGCAGATCGCGGATTTCCTGCGCCTTGAGCACTTTCTGATCCTCGGACGCGGCTTCCATCGCCGCCTCTTTCGCGGGGATTTCCTCCCTGTCGAGTTGGGCCAGCTTTTCCTCGCCCGCCGCGATATAGAGCGCGAGCTCATCATAGAAATGCAGCGTCTTGTCGTAGAGCATATCGAGCGATTTGATGTCCTTGAGCAGCTTGTGCTCGTGGCTCAGCAACTCGTCGGTGACGCGGTCGATCTGGCCCTGCACCTCTTCGAACCGGGCGATGAAGTTGCCAAACGGCGCGGCGCGGCCCAGCAGCTTTTCCCACCAGCTCCGCTTGCGGCGCACGTCGAGCTCCGAGACCGAGAACCCGCGGATCGTGGTGACGATCTGGCGCAGGCTGTCTCCGGCGGGGCCGACATCCTTGTTCTTGACGCCCGAGAGCATCTCCTGGCTGATCGATTGCAGATCGACCTGCGCGCGCGACCCGAACTGCACGATCGAATTCGAGTCGCCCATGTCCAGCTCGGCCATGCGCTTGCGGATTTCCTCGGCGGTCTCGGGCGGGGCCTGATCGAGCGGCGTCACCGCCTCTGCCGGGCCCGGCTCGGGCAGCAGCGAACCGCTGACACCTTCCACTTCGGTCATCAGCTCGGTTGCCTTTTGGCGGGTCGTCTCGGTCATCTCAGGGCCTCCTTGCGCCTGTCGGGGCAGTTCCCGGTGTCACTCTTCAACTCACGCTTCGTCAATTCTCGCGGGTCGTCGGCACGACCCCTTCGCGCGCCAGCCGGTCGCGCAGCACGTCGATCTCGATCTCCAGCCCCTCGCGGCCATCTTCCAGCATCTTGCGGGTGCGGGCGGTGAAATTCGCTTCCAGATCATCAAGCAGCGCCGCGTAATCGTCGCGTGCCTTGTGATCGCGCGTGTTGCGCCACAGATCGGCGAACTTGATCGTCGCGTCGCGCGCGCCCTCCAGATAAACGGTCATGTAGCGCCGCGCTTGCGCCAGATCGCCGGGATCTTCCTCGACCGCGCGGAACAGATCGCGCGCGGTGGTGGCGAATTGCTCGACGCGGGTGATCAGAACTCGCTCGCCTGAGGGGGTGATCGCCTTGCGCATCTCGGTCAGATAGGCCTCGCCTTCCTTGACCACGCGGGCCACGCGCTCTTGCTGAAACTCGTCGACGCCCTCCATCCCTTTGTCTTTCAGCGGATCGAGACCGAAAGCCACAAGCGAGACCACCGTGCCGATAGCCCCGATCCCGGCCGCGCCGATCATGCCCAGTTCGGGGGCCTGTGCGCCCAATGCGAGACCCAGACCATAGGCGACGGAGCCCAGAATTTTCCGCGGAAAGGCGGGGCGCTTGGCCGAGCTGCGCGCGACATAGGCAAACTCGGCCCGCAGACCCTCGCGGATCGTCCAGGCGGCGCCTGCGATCAGCGCGAAGGCGCCAAGCGCGCGGGCCAGTGCGAAGGGGCCTTCGCCGAAGGCGCCCAGCAGGAAGGGCAGGGCGGCGGCCACGATCCAGAACGGACGGCCTTCTTCGGGGTGGCGGGCATCGGGACGACGATGGGGCGGCACGCTGCGGGGATCGTGCAGGTCGGGCCCGCTGGCCGGGCCTTGGGGCGAGTATTTTCCGCCATAGCGTTGAGCCATCATACGCTCCCGGTGAGCGCGACCGACAGCGTCAGCGCGATCATCAGCCAGAAAGCGATTCTCTTTTGCGCCTCGCGCGACATCGCCAGCCCCTGCCATCGGACGCGAATTTCGACGTCCTCAGGGGAATTTATAAGCAGGCTGGCGGGTCTATGCCAGAGAGACGGTGTGAAATTCGCGTAAACTCGCCGAGGAAAAAGAAGAGGGGAAAACCACGGCGGTTATCCCCTCCCTAAAAGCGCGTTTTCGCCGGTCAGTCGCGATTGCCGCCGCGCGGCTTGCCACCGAAGGGCTTGCCGCCGGGTTTTCCGCCCGGTTTGCCCGAATGCGACTTGAAGCCGCCCGAGCGTGCGGGCCGGTCGCCGCGCGCGTCGCCGTGGGATTTGAACCCGCCCGAGCGCGGCTTGCCGCCCGGCTTTCCGCCATGCGATTTGAAGCCGCCCGAGCGAGGCTTGTCGCCGCCACGGTCGTCACGTCCGCCTTCGTCGCGATCCCGGTTGAAGCGCGCCTTGTCGCCGAACTTCCCGCTGGGCTTGCCGCCGAACTTCCCGCCCGAGCGGTCATCGCGGTCGCGGTTGAAGCTGGGCTTGTCGCCGCGCGGCCCACGATCGGGGCGGTCGCCACGATCTTTCGAGAAACGCGTACCCCGGTCGCCGCGCTCGCCTTCATCGCGATGCGATTTGAACCCACCGGTGCGCGGCTTGCGCGGCCCGTCGCGGAAGGGGCGATCCTCGCGCCCGCCCTCTTCGCGATCCTTGCGGAAACGCGGTTTGTCGTCACGGCCGCCCTCGTCGCGGTCGCGGTTGAAGCGCGGCTTGTCGCCACGCGGCCCGCGATCCGGGCGGTCGCCGCGATCCTTCGAGAAGCGAGGCCCCCGATCGCCGCGCTCGCCCCGATCACCGCGGTCGCCCTCGTCACGATGCGATTTGAAGCCGCCCGTGCGCGGCTTGCGCGGACGATCCTCACGGCCGCCTTCGTCACGATCCTTGCGGAAACGCGGCTTGTCATCACGGCCACCTTCGTCGCGATCCCGCTTGAACCGCGGCTTGTCGCCCCGATCCTTGCGGTCGCCGCGCTCCGGGCGATCCCCACGCTCCTTGCGCTCGGGCTTGGCTTCGCCGCCCACCGGCTTGTCGTCGAGCAACCCGCCAAGCTGATCGCGCAGCATCCTGCGCTTCACTTCCATCACGTCGCCCGCCTTCATGTCCATCAGGCGGAAGGGACCGTAGCTGATCCGGATCAGGCGGTTCACCTGGAAGCCGATCTCGGTCATTGCGCGACGGATTTCGCGGTTGCGGCCTTCGCGGATGCCCACGGTCAGCCACGCATTCGCGCCTTGCTGACGGTCGAGCGAGACCTCCATCGGCAGGAATTCCTCGCCCTCGATGGTGATGCCCTGACGCAGCGGCTCGAAAGATTGCTCGGTCGGGCGGCCATTCACGCGCACGCGGTATTTGCGCAGCCAGCCGGTCTCGGGAAGTTCCAGACGGCGCTTCAACCCGCCATCATTGGTCAAGAGCAGCAGGCCTTCGGAGTTGATGTCGAGGCGGCCCACATTCAGCACGCGCGGCATGCCCTCGGGCATCTCGTCGAAGATCGTGCGGCGGCCCTGTTCGTCCTTCTCAGTGGTGACCAGACCCAGCGGCTTGTAATAGAGCCACAGCCGCGTTTCCTGCGGCGCGTCGATCGGCTTGCCGTCGATGGTGATCTTGTCGGACGCCGCCACGTCGAGCGCGGGCGAGTCGATCTGCTTGCCGTTCACCGCGACCTTGCCGGCGAGGATCATCTTCTCGGCGTCACGGCGCGAGGCGACGCCGGAGCGCGCGATAACCTTGGCGATGCGCTCTTTCGCGCCGGATTTGTCGGCGGATTTCGAAACGGAATTTTCGGGGGAATTTTCGGGAGTGTCGGTCATGTCCGGTTCCTTCTAGGGGAGGGGGCGCGCGAGTCGCTCGGGCGCGAAAGATGGCGATCTACACCTTTCTGCTGCGCGTGGGAAGCGTCTTGATAAGCGCGGATTTGCAAGCGATGAAGAGCCATGGAATTCCGGTCTTTCATGCAACAGGCGCTCGCAGAGGCGCGCGAGGCGGCCAAGCGCGGCGAGGTGCCCGTGGGCGCAGTCGTCGTCTCTCCTGACGGTAGGGTGGTGGCCGCCGCTGGCAACCGCACCCGCGAGCTGGGCGATCCGACCGCCCATGCGGAGATTCTCGCGATGCGCGAGGCCTGCGCGCAGATCGGCTCGGAGCGGCTTCCGGGCTATGACCTCTATGTCACGCTCGAGCCATGCCCGATGTGCGCCTCGGCGATCTCTCAGGCCCGGATCGCGCGGCTTTATTACGGCGCGGCCGATCCGAAATCGGGCGGCGTCGCGCAGGGGCCGCGCGTCTTCTCGCATCCGCAAAGCCACCACGTGCCGGAAATCTACGACGGTATCGGGGCGGCGGAGGCCGAGGCGCTCTTGAAGGATTTCTTCGCCGCGCGCCGCTGAGCGACGCCCGTCTGGACGGATTGCCTTTCCTGTGGCATATCAATCGCATCGCAGGCCCCAAGGGCCGCGACCCCCGACATTGGTATCAGTCAGAAGGAGCGGGCATGCGTCCGGCACTGCGTCTGCGCGAAGGTGGCCTTGCGGCCTATCAGCAAGAGATGAAATGGGTCGCTCTGGCCCTCGGCATCGCCTCGACGATCGCCATCGTGCAGAACTGGTACCCGCTCAATCTCTTTCTCAGCCTGCCGTTCTGCCTGATCTGGGCCTATCACGCGTGGCTGCATACCGAGCGCCAGCTGAAATATCTCAACATCATGTTCACCGGCTTCTACCTTTACGGGATCGCGCGCTATTTCCTTGTGTCGCAGGGGCAGGGCTGAGGCGCGGGTCTTGTAACCCCGTCGGCCAGCGGGGATAGTCGTGCAAGACATTCGGGGATGATTTCATGAGCGACCAGAACGACAAGATACTCGAACAGGCCCGCCAGTTCATCGAGGCGATCCCGCATTCCCGCGCGCTGGGGATGCAGATGGACGAGATCCGCCCCGGCTGCGCGACCCTGTCGATGCCCTATGACACGCGCTTCGTGGGCGATCCGCGCACCGGCGTGATCCATGGCGGCGCGGTCTCGGCGCTGATGGATACCTGCGCAGGCGCCGCCGTAATGAGCCATCCGCAGGCCGGGGCCTCCACCGCGACGCTTGATCTGCGCATCGATTACATGCGGCCCGCGACGCCCGGTCAGCGGATCACCGCGCGGGCCGAATGCTACCACGTCACCCGCTCGGTGGCCTTCGTACGCGCCACCACCCATGACGAGGATGCCGAGCGGCCCGTGGCGACCGCCACCGGCGCCTTCACCGTCTCGCGCCCCGACAAATCCAAATCGGAGGGGCAAGCATGAGCCGTCCCAAGCCCGAACCCGTCCAGCAGGTCAAGCAGCGCCGAGACGGCGCGCTCAAGATGCTCGTCGAGGGCATTCCTTACGCGCAGTTCCTCGGCATCGGTTTCGACCGGCGCGGCGATGAGCTGACCGGCGTTCTGTCCTATGACGACAAGCTGATCGGCAACCCGATGCTGCCCGCGATCCATGGCGGGGTGACGGCGGCCTTTCTCGAGGTCACCGCGATCATCGAACTGAGCTGGTCTTACCTGTGGGACGATATCGAGGCAGGGCGGATCGACTTCGATGCGCTCACGCCGGAGAGCCTGCCGCGGCTGCCCAAGACGATCGATTTCACCGTGGACTATCTGCGCTCCGGCCTGCCGCGCGACGCCTATGCGCGAGCGCGCGTCAACCGCTCGGGGCGGCGTTACGCCAGCGTCCATGTCGAGGCGTGGCAGGACAACCGGACCCGGATTTTCGCGCAGGCGACCGGCCATTTCCTGATGCCCGCGCGGGACGATACCTCCGCCAATGGCTGAGATTACCCATGCGCGGGTCCTGAAGATCGCGCTGCCCATCGTCCTCTCGAACGCCACGATCCCGATCCTCGGCGCGGTCGACACGGCCGTCGTCGGGCAATTGGGCCTGCCCGCGCCCATTGGCGCGGTGGGGATCGGCGCGGTAATCCTGTCCTCGCTCTACTGGATCTTCGGTTTCCTGCGGATGGGAACGACCGGGCTCGTGAGCCAGGCGCATGGGACGGGTGATACTGGCGAGGTCTCCGCCGGGCTGATGCGCGCGCTGATCATTGCAGGCATCGCCGGGCTGAGCCTGATCGTGCTGCAACTCCCGCTGTCCTGGGCCGCGTTCCAACTGGCGCCTGCCAGCGACGAGGTCGAGCGTCTCGCCCGCGGCTACCTGCAGATCCGCATCTGGGGCGCCCCGCTCACGATCTCGCTCTACGCCTTCACCGGCTGGCTCATCGCGTTGGAGCGGACCCGCGGTGTCCTCTTGCTGCAAGTGACGACGAACGCGCTGAACGTGGGGCTGGATCTGTTCTTCGTGCTGGGCCTCGGCTGGGGCGTGCAAGGCGTCGCCGGCGCCACGCTGATCTCCGAGATCAGCGGTGTGGTCCTGGCGCTGTGGCTCTGTCGCGCCGCCTTCGCAGGCGGGCTGTGGCGGGCGCGTGCGATCTTCGACCGGGTGAAATTGGCGACGATGGCGCGGGTGAATACCGACATCATGCTGCGCTCGATCCTGCTGCAGGCGAGCTTCACCTCCTTCCTTTTCCTCGGCGCGGGGCAGGGCGATGTGACGCTCGCGGCCAATCAGGTGCTGCTGCAATTCCTGCAGATCACCGCCTTCGCGCTGGACGGGTTCGCCTTCTCCGCCGAGAGCCTCGTGGGTCAAGCGGTGGGCGCACATTCGGCTGCAAGGCTGCGCCGGGCGAGCATCGTGTCCTCGCAATGGGGCATCGGCGGCGCGCTCGCGCTGGGCGCGGTCTTCCTGCTTGCAGGCCCTGCGATCATCGACCTGATGACCACCGCCCCGAATGTCCGCATCGAGGCGCGCAACTATCTGATCTGGATCGCCGCCGCGCCGCTGATCGGTGGACCGGCCTGGATGCTCGACGGCATCTTCATCGGCGCGACCCTGACGCGCGAGATGCGCAACGCTATGGTGATCTCGGTCGCGATCTACACGGCCGCGCTTTTCGTGCTGATCCCGCTTTTCGGCAATCACGGGCTATGGGCGGGGCTGATGATCCTCAACGCCACGCGCGGCCTGACGATGGCGCGGCTCTACCCCCGCGCCGAGGCGAAAGCGGCAGCGGGGTAGGGGCGCTGCCCCTCTGCCTGCGGCATTCACCCCGGGATATTTGAGCAAGAGCGAAGGGGGCGAGCACCCCGAACGCAAAAGGGCGGCCACCGGGGCCGCCCTTCGTTAATCATGGAAGCTTGGATCAGGCTTTCGGGCCGATCATCTGCTCGGGACGCACGACCTTGTCGAAGGTTTCCTCGTCGACGAAGCCAAGCTTGATCGCTTCTTCCTTCAGCGTGGTCCCGTTTTTATGCGCGGTCTTCGCAACCTTGGTCGCGTTGTCGTAGCCGATGGTCGGCGCGAGCGCGGTGACCAGCATCAGCGACTCGTGCAGCAGCTTCTCGATGCGCGGCTCGTTGGCCTCGATGCCCGCGACCATGTTGTCGGTGAAGGCCGAGGCGCTGTCGCCCAGAAGCTGCATCGACTGCAGCACGTTGTAGCTCATCATCGGGTTGTAGACGTTGAGCTCGAAATGCCCCTGCGAGCCGGCGAAGCCGACGGCGGCGTCATTGCCCATCACATGCGCACAGACCATGGTCAGCGCTTCAGCCTGCGTCGGGTTCACCTTGCCCGGCATGATCGAGGAGCCCGGCTCGTTTTCCGGCAGGATCAGCTCGCCCAGACCGCAGCGCGGGCCCGAGCCCAGCAGCCGGATGTCGTTGGCGATCTTGAAGAGCGAGGCGGCCACGGTCTTCAGCGCGCCCGAGAACATGACCATCGCGTCATGCGCGGCGAGCGCCTCGAACTTGTTCGGCGCGGTGACGAAGGGCAGGTCGGTGATCTCGGCCATGTTCGCCGCGACCGTCTCGGCCCAGCCAACTTGCGTGTTCAGACCGGTGCCGACGGCGGTGCCGCCTTGGGCCAGTTCGTAGATGTCGCCGAGGCAGGCTTCGACGCGTTCGATCCCCTTCTTCACCTGATGGGCGTAGCCGGAGAATTCCTGACCAAGCGTCAGCGGCGTCGCGTCCTGCGTATGCGTACGGCCGATCTTGATGATGTCCTTGAAATCCTCGGACTTGGCTTCAAGCGCCGCGTGCAGCTTGCGCAGACCGGGCAGCAGCACGTCACGCGCCTGCATCGCGATCCCGACATGCATCGCGGTCGGGAAGGTGTCGTTCGAGGATTGCCCCATGTTGCAGTGATCGTTCGGGTGGACCGGGTCTTTCGAGCCCATCTCGCCGCCCAGAATTTCGATCGCGCGGTTCGAGATCACCTCGTTCGCGTTCATGTTCGACTGCGTGCCCGAGCCGGTCTGCCAGACCACCAGCGGGAAGTTGTCGTCGAACTTGCCTTCGATCACTTCGCCCGCAGCCTCGATGATCGCATCGGCGATCTTCGCGTCCATCTTGCCCTGCGCCTTGTTGGCCATCGCACAGGCTTTCTTGATCACGCCGAGGGCGCGGATGATCGGGACGGGCTGGCGCTCCCAGCCGATCGGGAAGTTCATGATCGAGCGCTGCGTCTGCGCGCCCCAATATTTGTCGGCGGGAACTTCAAGCGGGCCGAAGCTGTCGGTTTCGGTGCGGGTCGCGGTCATCTGGGCCTCCATGATTGCGCGCAATCTTTCGCTCGCACTGATAGGGCGCGCGGAGGGATTTTGCAACGGTATACGGAGGTATACTTGGGGTGGCTCTCAGATCTGTGCGGCGATCGCATCCCGGTCGATCAGAGAATGCACCTCGCGGATGCGGCCATCGGTGACGCGATAGAAGACATGTTCGTCGAAGGTCACGCGGCGGCCAGTTCACCGGCAGATCGAAGAGCATTACCACGGGCGTGCAGTCGAAACGCAGCCGGGCGGCGATCACCGGCGGATCGGCCACGAGCGTTTCTGCGCGGAAGTGCAGGTCTGGGATCGCGCGATGGTCACCCTCGAGCATCGCTTGATACCCCGCGAGGCCGAGCGGGCGCGTGTTATGCGTGACCTCCGGATGCACGAACTCACCGAGACGCGCCCAGTCCTGAGCGTTCAAGCAGTCAAGATAGCCGTGATAGAGCGACAGGAGCGTGTCGCGGTCCAGAGGCTCCGAAGCCACCGGGTTACTTGCGGAATTGATCGAGGCTGACGACCTCGGCCTCGCCACGCTCGGCGGGAGCGGCCTCTTCCTCCTCGGCCACCTCATCCTCTTCGATCTCGTCGTCTTCGTCATATTCCTGCGTCTCGAAACGCAGTCCGAATTCGACCGAAGGGTCGACAAAGGTGGTGATCGCATCGAGCGGCACATAGAGCGGCTCGGGCGAATTGCCGAAATTCAGCGTGATCGAGAACCCGTCCTCGCCCACTTCGAAATTGTCATACCAGTTCTGGATGACGATGGTCATTTCCTCGGGATAGCGTTCGCGCAGCCAATCGGCCAACTCGGCATCGGGATGACGGGTGTCGAAAGTGATGAAGAAGTGGTGCTCTCCCGGCAAGCCATTGGCTGCGATGTCGCTCAGCACTGTCTGGATCAGCCCGCGCATCGCGTGATGCATCAGGTTGCCGTAATCAATGGATTGCGTCATGGCCGGGTCCCTTTCTTCTCGGGCTCAGCATAGGGGATTCTTGGCGGGCCGCAAGGCGGGCAGAGCCGCGCGAAGGCTGACGTCGAGGGCATGTGCCGGGCGTGGCGGCATCCGATCTTGCGCAACCTTGGGGAGAACCTCACGGGGGCTGCGCCTATCCCAGCACTTCGCCCGACAGGCAGAGCGCTACGGTGTCGCGCGGCATCATCTCCAACGCCTCGAAAAGCGCGATCACATCGTAATTATTATACGCCTCCACGATCCTGTCGCCGCGAAACCGCATCGTCAGTTGCCCGGTGAATTCCACCGCGCGCGCCGATTGTGCCGATTTTCCCGCGATTTTCAGAAGCGTCCAAAGCCAGTCCTCCGTCTCGACATGGCGCAGTACGGTGATTTCGATGCCATGCAAATGCGCCCGCAGAGCTGGCACCAGCTCGCGAAATTCCTGCGGTCGCAATTCGAGCCCCGGCATCAGCCCATTGGTCTGCGCCTCGGCATCGAACAACCCGTCGACCTCGTCCAGCCGACCTTCGCCCCATACGGCATGGAGCCACGTTTCGATCCTCGCAAGCCGGGACATCGCACCCCTCCGTTTCCCGTCGGTCCTGGGGGCACCATGGCAGGCACGGATTTCAAACCGGTTAACGCCGGTCGCATCGAAACAAGAGGGGGGGAAGTGCAGGATTCTGTTGCAAGGCTCCTGCGGGCCCCGCCTTACGCGGCTAAGCGCAAGGAGTTAAGTTTCGGTTACCCGAGCTGCTTACGCAGCCAGAGCGACCGGAGCACGGTTGTCGTTGGCAACTGTACAAATCGCACCGATAACGGTGGTAGCTCACCGGGACAAAGCAAACATCTTTACACGTTCGTCGATCCTATTTCGGCCCCATTCTCCCCCAACGAGGGTTGATTGGTGGAGCCGCCGGGTACCGCCCCCGGGTCCGATCCGCTTATTTCATGCGCGTTTATGCCCATAGTCCCCGTTGCCGGGAACGTCTTGGAATATAGGGGGAAGATCGGGGGCCTTCAAGGCGTCGCGCGCGCCTGATGTGCATTAACCGGACGTGAACTTGCCGCGCGTTATAGCTCGAGTCGGGCCAAGAACTGGCCACGGAGGGACGCGATGAGCGACAAGTCGATCCTGATCGATCTCAGCACAAGCTATCAGTTCCGCCATTGGCGGCCGATGGGCATCCTGCGGGTGGAGCATGAGGTCTGGCGAGCGTTTGCCGCCCGGTTCGGGGCGCGCGCGGTGCCGGCGATCTATGATGAGGCGCGCGGCGGGTTCTATCGCATCCCGCAGGCGATCTTCGAGGAGGTCATCTTCCGCAATGGCTGTCAGCCGGAGGCGCCTGCGCGCGCTTTGACTGCACCGCGGCGCTGGCGCTCCTGGGCGCGGATCGGACGGTTTCTCTGGCGCGCTCGGCGCAGGATGCGGGCGGTCGGGCAGGGCGGGCAATACGACGAGGCCGAGACCCGCGTGCGCCGCGAGAGCGCCGTGGCGGAGGAATTGCTGCGGTTGAGCGGGGAGGAATATGCCCTGATGCGCCGTGGGTTCGTGGCTCTGGAACGGGTTGCGCCGGGGATCGCACCGCGCATCCGGGCGCTCGATGCGCTCAATCACCGGGCGCATTACGGGCTGGTGCATACGGTCCACGACCAGATCTGCGCGGACCGAAATCGGATCGCGCCGGAAGAGGTGGGCGAGTATGTCTCTGCCGGTGGATTCTGGGGCGATGCGCGCTACCGGGCCGCCTACGAGATGCGGACCGCTCATGGATGGCGGCTGAGCTATTACATCCATGACCTGATCCCGATCCTTTGGGGGCATGTCGCCGAACCCACGACGCGCAAGACCTTTCCGCCCGCGCTGCACTGGATGCTCTGGGGTGTGGATCGGGTCTGGACGAATTCAGAGGTGACGCGGCGCGATCTGCTCGCCCATGCCGCCCGCTGCGGCTATCCCGAGTTGGAGCCAGAGAAAGTGCGCGTCGTGACGCTTGGCGCGGATGCGCTGCGCGAGACCGCGCCCGCCACCGATCTCGCGGGCCTCTTCGCACAGCGCGATCTGGAGCCTGGGGGCTACGTTTTGATGGTCGGCACGCAGGAGCCGCGCAAGAACCATGATTTCGCCTATCGGCTCTGGCGCGAACTGGCTGCGCGCCGCGCGGGCGATATCATGCCGCTGGTCTGGGTCGGACAGCCCGGCTGGTCGATCGGCCCGCTGCTTGAAATGGTGCGCGCGGATCCCGGCTTGCCGCATGGCGCGATCCGCATCCTCGATGATGTCGACGACGTCGAGTTGGAGGCGCTCTATGCTCATTGCCGCTACACGATCTACCCGTCCCATTACGAGGGTTGGGGGCTCCCGGTCGTCGAGTCGCTTTTGCATGGCAAGCCCTGTCTGACTTCGGATGCGCCCGCCTTGATCGAGGCGGCGGAGGGTTGCGCGGAGGCGATCGGGCTCTTCGAGGGCGAGCGATGGCTTGCCCGCCTCGAGGCGCTGATGGAAGACGCGGCGGCCTATCGCGCGGCCTGTGCGCAAGCGGAGCGGTTCACGCCACATCGATGGGCCGATTTTCGAGAGGCGCTCACCGCCGGGTTCGACGCGGCCGGCGATGACATCTCCACGCGCGATCCTGCATGGGCCCAGCAGAGGCGCCAGCCGATCCGCTATCGCGAGGATGCCGCATGAAGATCGCAGCTTTCGGTCATTACCCGATCCACCGCCCGCTGCACGGCGGCCAGCGCCGGGTCGCGGCCATCGCCCGGCAGGCGCGCGCGGCGGGCCACATCTTCCGCTACGTCCCGATCTACTCGACACGCGGCTATCCCGACGGCTCGCCTGACGAGCGCCGCACGGCGGTACCGGAGGCGTTGCTTTCGCGTCTCCACGATCCGCAGCGCCGTGAGGATCTTCATATTTCCGACACGCTCAAAGATCATCCGCTGATCGAAGGGCTGATCAGGGAACTGCGCGATTTCGCCCCCGATGCGGTGCAGTTCGAACATCCGTGGCTCTATCCGCTATTCGCCGAGGCGTTGGACCGCGATCCGGTCCTGCGCCGCGCTCGGCTGATCTATTCCGCACATAATGTCGAGGCCGCGCTGATCGATCCGCATTGGCGGGCGGAGGCTGAGGCGCTCGAGTCCGCACTCGTCGCGACGGCCGCTCTCACCGTTGCGGTCTGTGAGGCCGATGCGCGCCATTTTGCGCGCCTGCCGGGCGCGGCAGAGGTCGTCGTGGCGCCAAACGGCTGCTGGGCGCCCGCTCCCGAAACGGTCCCGTCCGCGCCACTCGATGGACCCTATGCGCTCGTCGCCGGCTCCGCCCATCCCCCGAACGCGCGTGGCTATTGGGCGTCCTTCGGTGAAATTCCCGGCTTTCTGCCACCTTGCAGTCGCCTCGTCGTTGCAGGCGGAATGACCCATTTGATCACCGACGACGACCGCTTTCGGCGGTACGCGCAAATGAACGCGGAATTCGTCGCGCCCCTTGGCGTGGTGGCGGAAGAAACCTTGAGCGGTCTTCTGCATCACGCCCGCGCCATCTGCCTTCCGATCACCGAGGGCGGCGGCACCAATCTCAAGACCGCCGAGGCGCTTATGTCCTGCAAGCCGGTCGTCGCGATGCGCCCCGCAATGCGCGGGTTCGAAGAGGCGGAACGCCTCAGTGGCGTGCATGTCGCAGACGACCCGGTGCAGTTCCGCCGTCTGCTGCGCGATGCCATGACCGGCGGGATAGGCTCGCAGCGCCGCACGGACGAGGTCGCGCAATATGGCTGGCCCGCGCAGCTCGCGCCGTTGATCTCCCGCTATGAAAGTTTCGCCGCATGAAAGATTTGCCCCCGCACCCTGTCGCCTTTGCCGATCCCGACCTCGCCGCACAGATACAGGCCACGCCCGCCGCGATCGACACCTTGTTCCAGGCGTATCTCGGACGGCCCGCGAAAGAGGCGGCGCAGAGCGCGTTGAAGGAGCGGCGCGCGTCCGTCGCCGATGTCGAACGAGAATTGCGGGGATCGGAGGAATATCGCCGCAAGGCGCGGCTGCTGCGCGATCACGATCGCAGCCAATACGACGGCGCGATGCTGTATATCGCACCTGCGCGCGTGGTTTTCTGCCCGATTGCGAAGGTCGCCAATACCTCGGTCAAGGACTGGGCGCTCCGGCTTGTGGGCGACGGGCGGCCCGAACCCGGCATGTCGCATTACTGGCTCG